>DATDOQ010000357.1:0-7042 GCA_035293205.1 Bacteroidia bacterium | reverse complement strand
AAGGAACGGTCATGCCGCTATATAAGTCATTCGTGTAGGCAAACAGGTCTTTATAAGTGTAATAATGACCTTGCGGAACTTTATTGGCCGCTACAATTTGTCCTGCGGCTGCCGGAGCTGAGTACGATAGCAGGTTTGGATAAAAATGCAGGTTTCCCACGAAATAAAAAGCCAGCAAAGCACACAGCAACGGGTAGAGCAGCATTTCCGGTTTTCTCCACAACCGAAAAGCAAAAAAAACGCCCGCAAGTATCCAGAGGAATGTGGCGATGATGACTGAAAATGGAGGATCCGGAAAAATAAAAAACAAAATGAGCAGCGTTACTCCAGACAGAATAACAAAGAATAACCCATGCAGCACTGTGAATGTGATAACCAGGTAACGTTTCGCCTGGTGAAATACATCGTGCACTAAAAAGCGCGCCGCAAGAATTGCCGCGAAAGGCAAAATGACATAGATGTAATGCGGCAACTTGTATTTTGATGCCGACATCGCCAGGAAAATCAGGACAAAACCACCGGCGGAAATTAATTCAGGCAAATAACCGGCACGAAAACGGCTTTTGATCAGCGTGAGAATTGATTTGATAAGCGCCCCCGCGGCCAGCAGGCTCCAGGGAAAAAACACCCATAAAAAAGTATGCGTGAAAAAAAACGGGCCTGCATCATTATCGAATTTTGTTCCCCAGTCGCTTTCACCCGTGACACGGCCAAAACTTTGTGTCCAGAAATAAAAAAGCAACCCCGAAACGCCTGTTTTGCCATTCACCATTTTTTCCGGATGCAAATCGAATTGCTGGTAGAGGCCAATGGCCATGGGAAGAAGAATAATAGAAACGATTCCCAAACCAATTAGCCATTCCGGCCGGATAAAATTCCTCCACTGTCTTTTATAGGCAAACTCCGCGCTTAAAGCCATTGCCGGAATCACAATACCCAGCGGACCTTTGGCCAGCATGGCTGCGCCGATTCCAACAAATCCCGCGATGAGGCAGATCCAATTTTTTGTCTTCAGATACAAAAGAATCTGCCAGATGCTGAAGACTACAGCACCTAAAAGGATCGTGTCTGTCCGGACATCATTCGTCATGATGAACATGGCAAGTCCGGACGCAAGCATCAGCCCTGCCAGCATGCCGGTTTTACGGTCGTATAAAAGTGCGCACAGCTTAATGGTGGATATAATGCCAAGCAATGCGAACAGGAAAGAAGGAAGCTTATAAGCCCAGTTGCTGACGCCAAAAAATTTAAATGAGGTTGATGCCAGCCAAAAAAGCAGCGGCGGCTTATCGAGGTAATCGTGACCACGGTCGTATACGTGCAGCCAGTTATCACTTTTCACCATATCCCGTGAAATGCAGGCATACTGCGCTGCGTCCACATCCATTACGTTCAATGGAAGCGCCGCCACGAAAACGATCAGGAATACAAGTATGAAAAGTCTGAGATGCTTTATGTTTATCTCGTTTATCAAAGCTTATGATATTTTTTCATGCAATTGTGTAAAGGTGTTTTCAAAGATTATTTACAATTCTTTTAATTCCATCTTTTACCAACTCAACATTAAAATTTACCAGCAAACCCAGCTTAATATTTGTCAGCCGCAAATAGGTTAGCAATATTTTATGATGGACCGGCGCAACGGTTTCTATGGATTTTAGTTCGACAATTAGTTTATTCTCAATAATTATATCAGCACGAAATCCCAAATCCATATTTATATCTTCATAAACTACTGCTATTCCTTGCTGTCTCGTAAAATTCAAATTCATTTTTTTAAGCTCGTAACAAAGCACTTGTTCGTATACCGATTCCAACAATCCGGGACCAAGCGTTCGGTGAATTTTCAGGCATAATTCAACCACTATTTTCGCTAAATCATTTTCCGTCATAATATTTTCTTGTTGCATTCATTGCGTCTTTGCGTGATAATTTGTTTTACTCTTTGCGCCTTTGCGCCTTTGCGTGATCAATAACGAAAAAGCTTCAACAACTGCTCCTCGAACCGCTCAACCGGCAAAAAATTCTGCTCGAGCTCCGGCGCGAATGGAACCGGCGTATCGAGGCTCGCAACACGGATGACAGGCGCATCCAGCATTTCGAAGCATTTTTCATGGATTAGTGCGGAAATTTCTGCGCCAATGCCACCAGTCAGCGTGTCTTCGTGCAGGATGATCACCTTCCCTGTTTTTGCCGCGGATTCGGTGATTGCAGTTGTATCCAATGGCAACAGTGTCCTGAGATCCAGCAAATCCGCGCTTATTTCAGGATGCTTTTTAAGAACGGAGGTTGCCCAATGTACACCCATGCCATAAGTAATGATGGAAAGGTCGTTGCCTTCTGTAATTTTTTTCGCGCGGCCGATCTCAATCGTATAATAATCGTCCGGCACCAAACCTGTCACACTCCTGTAAAGCGCTTTGTGCTCGAAAAACATCACCGGATTCGGGTCTTCGAACGCCGCCAGTAAAAGACCTTTGGCGTCCTCCGGGGAAGACGGATACACGATTTTCAGGCCTGGTACGTGAAAGAACCAGGCCTCATTGGACTGCGAGTGAAAAGGCCCTGCAGCGACGCCGGCCCCGGTTGGCATGCGGATTACCACATCCGCGTTTTGTCCCCACCGCCAGTGGATTTTAGCGAGATTGTTGACGATCTGGTTAAATCCTTCAGTCACAAAATCGGCAAACTGCATTTCCATCATGGATTTCATGCCCATGATCGATAATCCCAGCGCCGCGCCCACAATAGCGGATTCGCATAAAGGCGTATTACGCACCCTTTCTTTCCCGAATTCCTTTACAAAACCTTCCGTTATCTTAAAAACCCCGCCATATTCAGCGATATCCTGTCCCATCAAAACAAGGTTTTCATGTTTCTGCATGGCAGCCCACATTCCATCCTGTATGGCATCAATGAAGCGTTTTTCTGCGCTTTTTGCACCCGGCTGAAGCGTTGTTTTAGAAATAGACGGCCGGAATAAGTCACGCAGTTCTTTTTCTGTATCAGGCACTGGCCGCGGATCCGCAAAGGCTTTTTCGAGGGCGACATCAATTTCTGATTTGAAGCCTGCGCGGATTGATTCTAATTCTTTTTCAGAAATAAGTGAATTCTCCAGCAGCCATTTCTGGTAGCTGACCACCGGATCTTTGGCAGACCATTGTTCCTGTAAGCCAGGCGGGTAATATTTTGTTCCGGAAGCTTCTTCATGCCCGCGCATCCGGAAAGTGACACATTCGAGCAATACCGGTCGTGGATTTTTGCGGATTTCAGCGGCAATGCGTGAAACAGTTTCGTAAACCTCGATGATATTGTTGCCATCCACCTGCACTCCTTCTATTCCGTAGCCTATCGCTTTGTCAATGAACTGTTTACAACGAAACTGTTCATTGGATGGTGTTGATAACCCCCATTGGTTGTTTTCTATCACAAAAATTACTGGAAGGTCCCAAACAGCGGCGACGTTTACAGCTTCATGAAAATCACCCTCGCTTGCGCCTCCGTCGCCCGAAAAGACAAGGGTGCAACGGTTTTCACCTTTAATCTTATGAGCTAACGCGATTCCATCGGCAATTCCCAGCTGCGGTCCAAGATGGGAGATCATTCCTACGATCCGGTGTTCATTGGTACCAAAGTGGAAGGACCGGTCGCGGCCTTTCGTGAAGCCGGCTTCTTTTCCCTGGAATTGCGCGAAAAGCCGTGGAAGCTGGATTCCGCGAGAAGTAAAAACGCCCAGGTTGCGGTGCATGGGAAGGATATATTCATCCTTTAGCATGGCCATTGCAGCGCCGACAGAAGTGCCCTCCTGCCCGAATCCTGAAAACCATTTGGAGATGCGCCCCTGGCGGAGGAGCACGAGCATTTTCTCCTCGATCAGGCGGGGCAGGCACATGCCCGAGTAGAACTCCAGCAATTGCGCTTTCTCAAAGTTTCCGGCATGAAACCGGATAGGCGTATCAACCGTAATCATGGGGAACCTGGTAAGGGCGCTAAATTAACAAAGGACCATGCAAAGGAGACGGCAGGGCAAAAAAAAGGGAGCGAAATGCGCTCCCAGATTTTTCGTGTAAGAAGATTATTTGTTCTTCTTAGGTGTAGCAGCAGCAGCAGAATCAGCCTTTCTTGCTGAATCAGCAACACGAGCAGCTTCTTTTGCGGCCATGTCTTTGTTAATAGAATCAGTGCGCAGAGAATCAGTACGACGCATTTCGTTTTCTGCTCTCATAATGGAGTCCTGCATCATTGAATCAAGATATTCCTGGGATGCTTTTCCGGCATCACCGCAAGAAGAAAGTGCCACCATTCCGACTACGGAGGCAACAGCAAATAGCTTTTTCATTTTAGTTTTAGGTTGTTTGGTTTAAGGTTCGCAAAGATATAATAACTTTTAGCTCAAGTTCAACAATTTCAGCATTTTTTTAACCCGTGAATAAAAAAAAGAAAGGGAACCTCAGTTAAGCTCCCTTCATTCTCAAGTCTGGAGTAGATTACCCGCGGCCCTGGGTCGCTTTCTTATCTTGCTCTATTTGCTTTTCCTCTTTGGTCTTTGACCTTGGAGTTTTTTTGCTTGCCTTCTCCATTGAGTCCAGACGGAGCGAATCTAAGCGACTTTTTTCAGTCAGCGCACGATTTGCTGAATCCATCTTGATTGAATCACGGAGATGATCTTCCGAGGCCTGCGCGTTAGCGACAGCAGTGGAATCAGCATGCGCGGTCGAATCCGCGATTCGTTGTTTTTCAGCTGCATCGTTGCCACAGGAGACAACAAAGGCCGTCATTGCAGCAATAGCTACAAATGAGATGAGTTTTTTCATTTTAGTTTTTGAGTTTGGTTAACCGGCCGCAAATGTAGAAATCTTTGCCTTATTAGCAAAAAAATTTTGCACAGGAACCGGAAGCGTCTATTTTTGCATGACATTTGTAAAGGAATCCACCTAAATCAAACAAAACATCGTTCCTATCATGAAAAAGCTATTACTTACACTTACTTCTGTAATCCTGGTTGCAGGAGTTCTATCGTTATCTTCCTGCAAAAAAGAGGATACTACCGCTCCTACCCTGAGCGTAACCGGGGGAAATTCACAGTCCCAGTCACTTCCAAGTACTGCGGGCAACGGTTCGTGGACCAATCCGACAGCTACGGCAACGGATGATGAGGATGGTGACATTTCCAGCAGCATTACGGTTTCGGGCACCGTTGACCCGGACACAAAAGGCACTTATGTGCTTACCTATTCCGTATCTGACGCAGCAGGTAACACAGCCTCTGAAACAGTTACTGTTTCAATTATTAATGATGCCGAGTATCTTGCAGGCACTCATAGCGTTATTGACACTTGCGGTACTCAGGTCTATACTTATAGCCAGACCATCACAACAAGCACCGATGTCAATAACAAAATCCACTTTAATAAGTTTGCGGATTATTCTGATAACACAACAATTTACGCGACTGTAAGCGGTTCAACCATTACGCTTCCACAGCAGACCGGTGTAGATATCGGAACGCTTAACGAAGATCATCAATTCCAGGGTAATGGAACGATTACCGGTGATGACTTTCACCTGAACTATACTGATTACAACATGGATAATCTTCAGACTGCCAGTTGCAGCGCGCATTTTACGCATCAATAATTATAAAAACGATTCTAATAAAGCCCATTCCGCGCAACCGGGATGGGTTTTTTATTTTTCTTTACTGCATGTCAAAAAAGAAGAATGAGCGGGGCGGAATCGTCTTTTCCACCAACCGAAATTTTATTACGGGCCAAGTGGAAAAAAATGTCGCTGCTGTTCCACCACAGCAGCAGGATCTTCGCATTTTTCTGGACCGGTTGGGCGGGGGAAAAATGGTTAGCCGGGTAAACGGGTTTAAGGGAACCGATAAGGACCTTGAACAGCTCGGAAAATTACTGAAGCAAAAATGCGGGGTTGGCGGCAGCGTCAAAAACGGCGAGATCCTGGTCCAGGGTGATCACCGGGATAAAATTCTTGCATTGCTTTTAAAGATGGGCTACAAAGTAAAAAAAGCGGGAGGCTGACAACAATTAGCGTTGAAACCTGAGAACTTCCATAAACTTGTAACAAATAAATTATGTCTTATAAATTTCCAATATCCGCTTTCAACAATAATTGCATAATCCAATGTTCAATCGCAGCCCTGTCTTATTTACCTGATAGTTAAGTTCAGCAGCAAGCATCTCTTTTCCTCATTCCGGGGAATTATCGCCCGCAAAATTTAATCCTGAATATTTTTAAGCAACTGTTTCACAGGGTGAACCTTACTCCCATCATAACACCGAGGGCCGGTTTTCCTTATATTTGAGGTTAACACCCCCAAAGCATGCGAAAGCAAGTCCTGCTTTTACTTTTTGTGCTGGTACCGCTTCTCGCCATTTGCCAAAAGAACAAACGTTTCCGGTGGGAGATCGGGTTCGGTTTGGGCGCAAGCAATTTTCTGGGCGACCTCGGTGGCGCTAACCGGATAGGGACGCATTTTGTCCGGGATCTGGAGATTTCTCTTACCCGCCCTGCAGTGGCCATGCATATGCGTTACCGCGCGAACCGTTTTATCGGATTTAGGGCCAATCTTGCCTATGGCATCGTTAATGGCAATGATGCGCTTACGGAAGAAAAATACCGCAAAAACCGCAACCTCAACTTCAAATCCAATATTATTGAATTATCCACAGTTGTCGAGTTCTATATTTCGAAAGAACGACCCGGACACCTGTATAATTACAAACGGGTCAAAGGCTGGCGCAGCGTAGATATACAGACATACGGCTTTGTTGGCATCGGCGGATTTTATTTTAACCCAAAAGGATTTGGTTTCGGTCAATGGTATGAGCTGCGTCCGCTCGGAACCGAAGGACAGCTTGTAGGCGACCCAAAAACATATTCTAATTACAGTCTCTGTGCTCCAATCGGATTGGGATTCAAATACGGGCTTAACCGGCAATGGAGCATTGGATTTGATTTTGGATTGCGGTTAACAATGACCGATTATATTGACGATGTCAGCACCAATTATTATGAT
>DATDOQ010000356.1:0-2294 GCA_035293205.1 Bacteroidia bacterium | reverse complement strand
AGGAATTCGCAGATGCTGTCGAAGCAGCCATTGGTGCCTGTCCCTAAAAGGCAAACTTCAAAGACGCCTTCTGCAGCATATGTGTGCACCGGGTGCTCATCCACTGAAGTAGTGGAGTCTCCAAAAGACCAGAACCAGCTCGTTGCGCCGGAAGATGTGTTAGTGAATGATACAGTCGAGGCCCCGCCGCCCGTTGCAAGCGTTGCGCTTGAAAAGGAAGCAACCGGTTGCGAGCCAACATTCACTGTTTGAATGATCGTGTCCGAACAGCCTGTGCCGGTGGACGCAATCAAAGTCACATTATAGCTGCCGGATGAAGAAAAAACATGCGAAGGATTTTGCTGCGTAGAGGAATTGTTTCCGCCCGACGCTGGGTCGCCGAAATCCCAAAGCCAGGTGGAATATCCGGGAATATTAAAATCAAAATCCGTTGCATTTCCGGAACAAACGGTGTTGTTTGAAAATGTACTCTGTGACCCGGTTGTGAATTGCTGCGTAATAGTGCTGGTACATCCGTTTGCGGCAGTCACCGTAAGCGTTACATTATATGTCCCGGTTGTGGCGTACACATGGGTTGGGTTTTGCAGCGTGGAAGTATTCCCGTCACCAAAATTCCATTGCCAGGAAATAATACTATCAACGGTAATTACCGATGCATCTAAAAACGCCGCGCCGAGTGTGCATCCGCCTGAATTAATGCTGAAATTGGCGGTCGGCCCCGGGTATTGTGCCACATTTTGACAAACTGTTGTGGTGCAACCGGTGTTGGAAACCATCGCGACACAATAATTGCCGGGCGCGGAAACAGTAATGTTTTGTGATGTTGCGCCGCCCGGTGTCCAGAGATAAGAAGTAGAGCCTGGCGGAGCAGAAAGCGTGATTGAATTCCCCGTGCAAAGCGAATCCTGCTGCGAAACGTTGAACGGAAGGCAGGATCCGTCGACGAACGCGTAACCAAAGTGTCCGCCTTCTCCACAATCAGCAACCGAAAAAGCAATGGTTACATCCTGGCCAATATAGGCGGTAAGGTCCACGTATGCCGTTGACCAGGGTTTATAAATGACAAATGGAATAACATTACTGGTCATAAATCCGGGAATTCCCTGTCCTGCGGCTACAAAATAATAGGAGCAGGGAATCAGATTATTATTCTGGTCCGTCATTTTTATTTCAAAAAAAGGCTGGTTCGCCGCAACATGCTGTGGATCCCATAACACCACAGCATATTGATACGTAAAGCTTGTTGTGGAGCTTGACACTGTAAACGTCTGACTTATCCGTTCAGCTTGTCCACCCGATTGCGAGTTGCCGAGGCGGACCGAATAAGCGCTTCCTGGCGCGACATGGGGAAATCCACCGTAAGCATCGAAACCGGTTGACACAAGCGTATGTCTTGCATTCGGATCTCCGGCGCCTGCATTCATTCCATTGGAAACGAAACCTGGTGTTGGACAGCAGCCGCCATAATTCGGGTGGCCTCCTGTCGATCCGGTCCAGCCGGTAAATGTTCCATCTTCAAAGCCAATATTGTTGCAGGGAGCCATCGGTGTGGGGTTCGGGGCGAAGGTTCTCTTTTGCCAGGCGCTGTCTTTCATCCCATCAAATTCCGCTTTCTTCCAGCTCAGTATTCCCGGAATTTCCTGCTCCGCAACACCTTGCTCCCGGAGTTCATCGGCGACTTTCACTGCATCAAACTTCTTCGCGTCTGCCGCAACCTGGGCAAAAACAGAATTACTCCCACTCAAGACAAGCAGAAATAGAGCCGCGAGGAAAAATTTCAATCGCATCTTTGAAACATTTAAATTGCAGATCAGATACATCACAAGTAATTGAAATTTGATTTTATTTAATAAAAATTTATCCTGCGACTGAAATTTTTTGAACTGAACGTTCTCCCTTGTCCGTAGTTACCGATAAAAGATAAATGCCAGGAATCCATTTACCCGCAAATCCCGCAACTGTAACAAATTGTTTTCCGGCAGCTTGCTTTTCGCGGTTAACCAGGACACTTATCAGCTTACCTGTAAGATCGAGCAATTCTATGCTTACGATTGAACTTGTGTTCAGGTTATAAGAAATTGTGGAATGCTCTGTGACCGGATTCGGGTAAACCGAAAGACCGGAAAGTGGGGCATTCATTTCTTCATAGCCAATTCCCGAAGTTGAAAATTCCCAGAAGTCAGTAAAATAGGACACTATCGGATCGAATCCACAGCCGATATACCCGAAATTTCCGATCGAAAAACCAAGTGCACCACGCCGTGCGGTGCCGCCGAAATTGGTCATTTGAACCC
>DATDOQ010000355.1:0-3453 GCA_035293205.1 Bacteroidia bacterium | reverse complement strand
CCACCCGCCAATGACAAACGCATGCTTGTTTTCCGGCTTCCGCATTTCCCGCAGGACATTGTTGCAGTAATTCATTTTATTCCTGCGCTTTGATTGTTCCGAGAAAACCGGGCCGCTTAAAGGATCAATAAATATTTCCTGGCCGGATAAAACGAATGTCATTGCCAGCCTGGAATGGTTCGCGCCTCTTAGCGGATCAGTTAAATTGATGCTGAATAAAAATGGCGATAAAACCATCAGCGTGGTGAGGATCCGGAAATATTTTCGGCGAAGTGTAATTGCGAAAAAAATCGCTACCCATGGAATGATGGGGATCATGTATCCTGATTTTTGCGGGAGGCGCAAATAGGCTATTGTGAAAAGTAGAAAGATCAGCACGCAGACGAATATTAATTTCCCGGGTGAAACGTGGGTTACGGGCTGCAATTCTTTTTTTCGCCATGCGACCAACGCTGGAAAAATAAAAAACACAAGCCCGCATAATCCGGTGAATCCAAAAACTCCAATGGTGGCTTTATAAATTACCTTAGCAAGCGGCGGATAAGGAAATTGATCGCTGTAATCAAAAAAATCAGTTTCATAATTGAGGTAAGCAGGAATATACCAGGCAATTCCAATGCACACCGCCGGTAAAACCAGCAGCAGACAATCTTTTATCCATACGCGGAAATCCAGCCGGTTAAAAAGTAAAATTGCCCAGGGCAGCAGAAAAATTTCTGACGTTATCCTGCATCCCGCTGCCATTCCAATGAGCAGGCCGCTTATTAAAAGTTTTCTGTCGAGGAGAAAATAAAATGAAGCCAGCACAAATGCCAGTCCCCAGGCAAAATCGATCGTGTAGGTTCCCGCAATAAAAAACGCGGGCACAAATGTGAAAAATAAGGAGGGCATAAATGCCTGCTGCACCTGCAGCTTTTTGAGCGACAAATAAAAAAATGCAACGGCCACCGCACTCATGAAAAGACTCATGGAATTATAAGCCCACGCCGGCCTGTCGTAAATAATCCGGTAAGCATATTCCTGCAAGGGGTGCCCGGGAAAGCGCGAGGCGACATAATGCCCGGTTTCTTTCATCTGAAATGAATTCACTACAAGACCCCATGAATCTTCTTCGTGCCCGAATCCATCCGGTAAAAACGGCAGCCGGCTGATGATGACCAGCAAGAGCAGAATCAGGACTTCGGTACGGGGTGATAGGCGCATAACGGGGCGGGGGCCAAGTTATTCATTTATGGCGCTGCGCTGGCGCAAAATTTCGAAAAGAATTATCCCGGTGGCCACGGAAACATTTAAGGAAGCGATGTTGCCTTTCATGGGTATTTGTACCAATATGTCAGCGCGTTTCAGGTATTCCCCGGAAATTCCTTCGTCTTCCGATCCCATAATGATTACAGCCGGACCGGTAAGCGTCGCGGAAAAATGCGCTGTGCTGCTTTTTTCAGTGCATGCGATGATCTTAAGTCCGGAATCCTGCAGGTAATCAATGGTCATTTTAAGATTATCCGCGCGGCAAACCGGGATCGTATGCAGCGCGCCCGCTGAAGTTTTTACCGCATCTGCGTTGATGGGCGCGGAGCCGCGACTCGGAATTATTATTGCATGAACACCAGCACAGGCGGCTGTCCGTGCGATGGCGCCAAAATTCCGCACATCCGTTACACGGTCAAGCATCAATAGCAGTGGCATCTGTCCCTCTTCAAAAATTCCCGGCAGCACTTCTTCGATTTTGCGAAACGCGACCGGCGAAATGAACGCGGCAACGCCCTGGTGATTTTTTCCCGGAGCCAGGCGCTCGATCTTTTGCGCGGGCACCACTTTGAACTGAATATTATTTTCCCTGATCAGCTTGCGGAGCTCCTGGGAAAGCTCATTGCGCAATCCTTCCTGGATAAAAAGCCGGTCGACTTCTTTGCCCGCAAGAATAGCTTCCGAAACAGCGCGGATACCATATACGAGCGTTGAATCATCTTCCTGATGCCGGTCGTGTCTCACTTCAGCGTAAGGTGTAAACATGTCCCTGGCGCCATGCATCAACGGCGTGGATCCAGTTTCCATCGTAAGTCATGCTCCGCTCCAGCACATATTCCTGGTCAGTCGGCGCCTTGTCGTTATGGTCGAAAATAAATGTAATTCCCCCGCCGCCAATATCATTGCTGTAGATCCAGGTTTCCGTGGTCGCTCTGCGGTAAACGTTTCCAGGCGGGCCAAAGATCAGGTAAATCATTCCCCGATCTGTTTTCCAGCCTTCTTTTTCTGTGCTGAAAAGGGTGTTGGCTGCTCCAACCCGGTTGTAAAAATTCCGGATCAGCTCGCGAGCGCGTTCTTCACTCCCGGTGTTTTTCAGCCAGAACTGATCGACGGTTCGTTTCACATTGGCGGCTGTATCCATTGCAATATATTCGGTTTTCATGGTCATATACCGGAGCGGGAAGAGCAACTGACTTGCCACGGTGATCTCCGGGAAATTGCGGTAAAAACGCGCCAGGCAAAATCCGCGCGGTGAGGCCGGATCGGTTGTGAAAAGATACCACCCTTCTTCCGGCAGGACGACATCCGGATTAGCAGAAATGTCAAGAGTCCAGGCACTGTCAGGCACGAGTGGCTGCGCAGGCGGTTTTTCAGGCGCATAAGGGGGCGCGGCAGGACCTGACCGGTTCTGAAAATAGCGGACATGAATTTTGGTCACCGAAGATTTGTAAAAATGAATATTAAATGCCTGGCCGGAATCAAGGTAAGTTTGGAACAGCGGAATGTCAGTTCCTTTATGCGTAGCCAGAAAATTATGGCCGACATCCCCCGCCCGGTGATCGAGATGCACCAACGCGTAGGCAATGGAAGCTTTGTTCAGATCACGAAAAGTGACTTCAACAAAATATTTTCCCGGAATGATCACGTCCATGTCGACGGACGAGGCGAGCTGCTTCTTCGTTTCCTGCAGGTCCACATCATTCATCACCACGCGTCCGCTGTCTACAATAACTTTGGGAAAGTCGACCGGGTGTAATGTGTATGAAAGAAGAATGCGTGCCATGTAGCGGCCTTCGCCACCGCCTTTTGTATAAAGCAGATCTTTCGAGTTAATGGTAAAATAAAGCCGGGCCATGCTGTCGGTCACATTGTAAACAGCAAACCGCGGTCGCAGGATACGTTCTTCCGGACGGTATTGTTGTGAAAAATTCTGACGGGTGACCGAAGGCGTAGCGGGGCGGCATGAAAATGCATGGAAAATTAATCCCGCGTAAAAAAGCGGCAGCGTAAAAAGATATTTTTTCCCGCGGATGGTCATTCCTGCTGTTCATGATCGGTTTCATCTGCGCGTTCCAGGAGCTTCGGGTTTAATTCTTTCGAAACTTTTAATCCCAGCTTCTTAAGATTGCCGATGCGCTTAACGACATTTCCGGGTCCGGATGAAAGCTGGCTCATGGCTTTTTTATAATAATCACGGCTGTTGTC
>DATDOQ010000354.1:0-7241 GCA_035293205.1 Bacteroidia bacterium | reverse complement strand
GACCAGCAATTTGCGCATCACGGCTGGTCTGGACTCGTTTCCTCCGTAGAAGATTTCCCGGATAATCTTTTTGACAGGCGTAGAATTTCATTGCATGACCTGATCGTTTTTGAGCTGCTGCTGGAAATTGACGCGCTGGATTTTAAGCTGGGCAAAAACTGGACTCCCCTGGGCGTGCATATTAATTCGAAACCTGTTGATCTTTTTGCGGAAGCGCCACGTACGGAATTACGCGAAGTCTTCACGTTATGGCAAGATGCATTCGAATGGAGTTATTACGATGATGTGATCGCCGGACTTTTGTCATCCAGGAAGCAAAAGAAAAACGAAGCAGCTAAATCTTTCCAGGCAGTTTTTTGCATCGACGAACGCGAATGTTCGATCCGCCGCCATGTTGAAAATTCAGACCCGGATTGCGAAACCCTCGGCGCGCCTGGATTTTTCGGCGCAGAATTTTATTTTCAGCAGCAAGGCGGAAATTTTTATGAGAAGCTTTGTCCGGCTCCCGTAACCCCGAAATTCCTGATCAAAGAATACAGTGTCCCTGAAGAACGCCCGCATGAAACCTTATACACGCGCCGCAACCAATCGCTCATTGGCAGCACGATCATCACATTTGCTCTTGGAGTGGTGGCGGGGTTTAAACTTTTGCTGACCATATTCCGTCCGAAAATGAGCCCGGCAATTTCGAATGCATTCACACATATGCACCGGAATTCGAAGCTGACCATCGAGAACACAGATGTAAACGACCGCGAAAATGATCTGCAGATCGGATTTACGGTTACAGAAATGGCGGACCGTGCGGAAGGATTGCTGCGCGGCATCGGCCTGGTAAAAGAATTCGCGCCGATCATCTATCTTGTCGCGCACGGATCCAGCAGCGCAAATAATCCACACCACAGCGCGCACGATTGCGGCGCCTGCAGCGGTCGTCCGGGATCGGTGAATGCGCGCGTTTGTGCATTCATTGCAAATCATCCACGCGTCCGTGAAATTCTTTCTGAACGCGGATTGAAAATTCCTGCTTCAACCCAGTTTGTGGGTGGTTTGCATGACACTGCCGCCGACCAGATGCAGTTTTATGATGCAACTATTTTGTCACCGGAAAATGAGCTGCTTCATAAAAAGAATTACGCGGCGTTTGAAAATGCGCTGAACCGGAACGCGAAGGAGCGCTCCCGCCGGTTTGCTTCGATTCCGACAAAACAAAACCTGCCAAAAGTTCGCGAGGCGATCCGCTTACGTTCTGTGTCGATGTTTGAGCCTCGACCGGAGCTCGGACACGGAACTAACAGCCTGTGCATTGTTGGAAGCAGGGAGCTTACAAAAAAAGTTTTTCTCGACCGGCGCGCATTCCTGAACTCGTATGATCATACAACCGACCCGGAAGGAAAATTATTGACCGGTGTCATGCGGCCGTTAGGAATTGTATGCGGCGGCATCAACCTGGAATATTATTTTTCGCGTGTGGATAATCACAAGCTGGGCGCCGGCACAAAATTGCCGCATCATGTGCTCGGACTCGTGGGCGTTACCAACAGCGCCGATGGAGATTTGCGTCCCGGGCTGCCATTGCAAATGATCGAAGTGCATGATCCGGTCCGCCTGTTGCTCGTAGTCGAACATTTCCCGGATGTGGTTTTGAAAACCATTCAAAGCTCACCGGAAATGTATGAGTGGTATGTGAATGAATGGGTACATATTATGGCGATCCATCCGGAAACAAACCAGTCGTACTATTTCAAAAACGGTGAATTCAGGATGTATGAACCCCTGAAAAAATCGCTGCCTGTTGCGGAGAATACCCTAGAGCTGGTTGAATCAGCAATCGAAATGGAAACAAACCAGATCGCTGATGCAACCAAAGAAAATCTACCTGTTTATATTTTGAAATAGTTTTTTATCATGGAAAAATTCCTTCACTTTTTTATTGTGCTGCCTTTTGCCGGTTTCCTGGCCAGCCTGCTTTTACCCCGCAGGAATGAAAAGCTGATCTCCGGTTTTGCAATCATCATTTCCGGAATTCAGCTCCTGTTAATTGCGGCGTTTACATTTCAATGGCTGCTAAACCAGCATCCTGTTCTCGACATCAAGCATATTGTCCTCTTTAAAACAGAAGGCTTTGAATTTTTCATTGATTTTTATTTCGACCGGATCACCGCAGTCTATGCGATGGTTGGGTGCCTGTTGACATTTGCCGTGGCGATTTTCAGCAAATATTATATCCACCGGGAAGAAGGATTTAAACGTTATTTCAGCACGCTGCTTCTTTTTTCATTAGGATATAATTTCCTGATCTTCTCCGGGAATTTTGAAACATTGTTTATCGGTTGGGAAATTCTTGGCATCACTTCGTTCCTGCTGATCGCATTCTACCGCGACCGTTTCCTCCCTGTGAAAAACAGTCTTAAAACCATTTTTATATATCGTATCGGCGACATCTGCCTGATCCTTGCGATGTGGATGGCGCACCATGTATGGCAGGCAAACATCACATTTAAGCAATTGAATGATCCCGGCGTCGCAGGATTTCTTGCGCAAAATGAATTTGAAGTTCTTTTTATTGCAGTCATGATTTTTATTGCGGCTACACTTAAATCGGGTCAGCTTCCATTCTCTTCGTGGGTACCACGAGCGATGGAAGGTCCGACTACATCGAGCGCGATCTTTTATGGCGCGCTGGCGATCCACGCGGGCGTCTTTTTGATGATGCGCACATTTCCGTTATGGGAAAACCTGCCGGTCATCCGGGTTTTGATGATTGCTACAGGACTCGCAACTTTCTTTGTTGCAATAAACATTGCGCGTGTGCAGCCGTCGGTGAAAACACAAATCGCGTATCTCTCGGCGGCACAGATCGGCCTGATGTTTATTGAAGTGGCCCTGGGCTTCCATACGCTTGCGCTGATCCATTTTGCGGGCAATGCATTCCTGCGCACCTGGCAGCTGCTTATTTCGCCGTCTGTCATGAGCTATTTTATTCACGATATGTTTTTCAGCTTTATGCCTTCAAAACCTACCACACAAACCGGTTTCTTCAGCAAGATTCGCAATTCGTTTTACCTGCTGGGCGTTAAAGAATGGAATCTTGATTTTTCAATTTACCGTTCGCTTTGGGATCCGTTCAAATGGCTGGGAAAACAATTTGGATTTATGACCGCAAAAGTATCACTGGTGTTGCTGGCGGTTCTTTATTTTTCCGGTCTGAATCTGCTTGCCGCGCCGGGAAATTTACCGGTACAAATAACTCATGCGCTGCCCGTTGTTTTCATTGCAATTGCATTGATTTTAATACTCATCGCCTTTGCCGAAAAAGGTGATGCGCGGAAAGCATGGGTATTGATTTTCGCCGGTCATCATTTTATTCTTTTATCCATTGCCCTGAACGAATCGGTGGAGCTCAGGCAGCTGCTGTGGTATTTATCCGGAACGCTCGCAGCCGGTATAACCGGTTATTTTGCGCTGAACAGGATTTATGCGATCGACAAAGACATTCGACTCGACAAATTTCATGGTTATGTTTATGAAAAACCCGTGGCAGGGTTTATTTTCCTCCTCGCGGCTCTTGCGCTGGTCGGACTTCCTTTAACGCCCACGTTTATCGGAATCGATGTTTTGCTGACGCACATTCATGAAGGTCAAACCGCGCTGATCATTCTTACCGCCTGCTGCTTTTTATTCCTGGAAATTTCGATTCTGCGGATTTACGCGCGGGTGTTTATGGGCCAGCATAAAAAGAAGAATCATCCGATGGCTTACAAGAACTCCTGAAAAGCTTTTGTAACTTTCCCGTCATGAAACGACTTTTAATTTTGATCATGGTGGCCGGAGTGCCGCTGTACGGCCAGAACACAAGCGTATTATTCCTGGGGAACAGCTATACCGCGTACAACAATTTGCCATCCATGGTCGCGCAGCTTGCTTTATCCGCAGGCGATACGATTTCGTATGATTCAAATACGCCGGGCGGCTACACACTACAGCTACATTCGCAGAATAGTACGACGATCACAAAAATTAATTCACAGCCCTGGAATTTTGTAGTCATCCAGGCGCAAAGCCAGGAACCCGCGCTGGATACGCCATCGGTTGTAAATAATGTTTTTCCTTATGCCCGCGCCCTCGACAGTCTGGTTGAATTAAATGACAACTGCACACAAGTCGTTTTTTACATGACATGGGGAAGAAAATACGGGGACGCGACAAATTGCGCGAATTATCCGCCGGTATGCACCTATTCCGGCATGCAGGACCAGCTGCGCGGAAGATACCTGCAAATGGCCGCTGATAATGATGCGATGGTAGCGCCCGTTGGAGCTGCCTGGCAAAACGTGATCGCCACGAATCCTGCTTTTGATCTTTTCGATACGGACAACAGCCATCCCAGCCTGCATGGTTCTTATCTCGCAGCCTGCGTCTTTTATTCCACCATTTACAGGAGAAGCAGTGCAGGACTCACGTATTACGGTGGAATTCCGGTTGCCGATGCGCAGCTTCTTCAAAACATTGCATCCGCCACTGTGCTTGACTCTATGCTCACATGGCGAACAGAAACTTATTTCCCGATTGCAAACTTTACATTCACCGGTTCGGGCAACGCCATTACCTGCACCGCGGATTCAGCAAACACTTATGCATGGTGCGATGGGCTTACGACTGCATTTGTTCCGGGAGCGCAGGCGATGTCTTTTACTTATCCCGGACAGGGCACCTACGAAATCTGCCTTGCAGTATCAAATGCATGCGGACGTACGGATACCATATGTCAGCTCATTCCGGTAGGTTCGCTGGGAATCGATCAGGCGAAAACCGCAAATCCGGAAATCTTCTTTGATCCGCTAAGCCGGCGGTTAAAGATCAGCGGCGATGGCGAATTCCAGCTGGAAATTGTGAGTGCATCCGGCCAGCGCTTCCTTGAAGCTAAAATTGTCCGCCAAGGTGAAGTGTTAATGGATGAATTGCCGGTCGGTATTTATTACTGTATCCTGCAGAGTACAGAAGCGATTTTTGCCAAACCCGTGGTGATAACGATGGATTAATTTTCTGTTCCTGAAAAATCGAGCGGGAAAACGGTAACATCTTTTGCATAATCTTTTTTCAGGCGGAAAGAAACATACGTGATCTTCAATCCTTTTTCAAGAAACATTTTCTCGTAGGTTGTCTTGATGGCCGTAAGCAACGGATCATGTTTCGACGGCTCACTGTAAATATCAGCGCTTGCATCGATCAGCTCATGCTCTTCTTCGGCGATAACGCTTTTCGTGTATTCATGCAGGAGAACACTGTCGGTTTTCAGATGAATGATCCCACCAGGTTTTAACAAATGCGCGTACCGCTGAAGAAACCGGGGTGAAGTCAGGCGTTTACGGCCTTTTTCGATTTGCGGGTCGGGGAATGTGATCCATATCTCATCGACTTCCTGCTCATCGAACAAAGCATTGATAAAATCGATCCGGGTGCGCAGAAAAGCGGCGTTGTTAAGATTTTTTTCCAGCGCATTCGAAGCGCCCCGGTGCAGGCGGGCACCTTTCACATCCACGCCAATGAAATTTTTTCCAGGATACTTTTCTGCCAGGGCGATGGTATATTCACCTTTGCCGCAACCCAGCTCAAGTACAAGCGGATTCCCATTCTTAAAAAACGCGGTCCGCCATTTCCCACGAAGCGGACTTTGGCCTTTCCGGAGGTCATGAAAGCCAAATTCCACCACATGCGCCATCCGTTTTAATTCGGCGAAACGGTCCAGCTTGTTTTTTGCCATGAGGGCACAAATTTAAGCGTTGTAAATTGTACATTGCATAAATGGATCCACAGAGAAAACGCGTTCTTGTCGCCCCGCTGGAATGGGGCCTGGGCCATGCCACCCGCTGTGTGCCGGTGATCAATGAATTGCTGCGCCAAAAAGCGGAAGTGATCCTTGCTGCAGATGGCGGTCCTTATGATTTTCTGGCGCAGGAGTTTCCGCAGCTGAAACTGATCCGGCTGCCTGGTTATGGAATTACTTATCCCCAGGGCGGCGGACTGGCGCTTCACCTGCTCATGCATTCACCGCTGATTACGCATCGCATCCGCGAAGAGCGAAGACAGATAGCTAAAATTGTTGAAACGCATAAAATCGACATTATCATTTCAGATAACCGTTTTGCCTGTCTATCGAAGCAGACCCGTAATGTTTATATCACCCACCAGCTAATGGTGAAATCGATCTTACCGAAGCTTACCACGAATCTCCACCGCCGTTATTACGATGAATTTGATGAGCTGTGGATACCGGATTACGAGGGAAATAAAAATTTATCGGGGGAACTAAGCCATAATGATGAACGCGAAACATGGATGCATTATGTCGGTCCGTTATCCCGTTTTTCACATGCAAGCTCGTGGACGCAAAGACCGTATGCCTGGTGGCTGGTTGTTTTGCTCAGCGGACCTGAACCGCAGCGCACAAATTTTGAAAAACTCATTCTGGAAGAGCTGCCAAAATTCACCGAAGAAACTTTGATCGTCCGCGGACTGCCGGGAAAAACAAAACTACCCAAGACACGCTTGCCACATGTGCACTTTGTGAATCACCTGCCTGACGCAGAACTGCAAGAGGCATTGTTATCCACGCATCATGTTTTATGCCGGCCCGGTTATTCGTCACTTTGTGATCTGTCAACTCTTGACCTATGCCCGATCGTTGTGCCGACGCCTGGACAGCCGGAACAGGAATATCTTGCAAAGCTGCATGCCGGAATGGGCCATGTCGTTAACGTATCGCAGAAAAAATTCAATCTATCGGAAGCGATCCGTCTGCATTCACGGCTCCGTCCGTTCGGCGTGCACCCGATCCCTCAACTGCTGGCCGAACGGGTGAAACGCTTGTTAGCGAGAAGCAAAAAAGAAATCACCGTGATTGCCTGAAACTGGTTTTCACGATTCTTTCGGTAGCGTAAAAGAAAAGGTCGAGCCGACACTTTCCGTGCTCCTGACATTTATCGTTTGCCCGTGCGCCTCGAGAATATGCTTCACGATCGCCAGGCCCAGACCCGTTCCGCCCTGTTCGCGGGAACGGCCTTTATCCACCCGGTAAAATCGCTCAAAAATTCTGGGAAGCTGCTCTTTCCCGATTCCGATCCCGTTGTCAGATACTTCAACCAGCACATGCTCGTCCATATCGTAGAAACGTACTTCCGTTTCTCCACCTTCTTTGCCGTATTTGACCGAGTTGGATAAAAGGTTGGTGAGCACTTGCC
>DATDOQ010000353.1:0-9586 GCA_035293205.1 Bacteroidia bacterium | reverse complement strand
CACCAGCACCAGCGCGCTCATCATGTGCAGCGTGATCGTAACAGGACGGAGGTTAGTATCAACCACAACTTTCCCGAGCCAGATCACGAATGCCAGCACACACATTCCGGCGACGAGCAGAAGAAATGATGGCCAGTCGCGGCGGATACGGAGCAGGGCGAAAAATAATAATACGGACATGGAAAAACTGCTGAGCGCTCCCGCCAGCCGGTTGATGTATTCCGTCCAGGTATGCAACACATAAAATTTTGCATACTTATGCGCCGGGTAAAGTTCCCAGTTCTCTTTTTCAAATACTTCCCCGGAAATAAAATCCATTTTCGCGCGCCACAACGAGTCATTGACGATGATCAAGATCCCCTTTTGATAGGAATGGTTTTCCCGGAATTCAACCTGTGAAGGATCGGTGGGGGGAATAAAATATCCGAAACATTTCGGCCAGTCTGGACAGCCCATTCCGGAACCTGTTGCGCGCACGACAGCACCCGCAAGAATGACGAGATAAAGCAGGATGATCGTTAGGGTTGCAACCCGCAGGAAAAGACGGTCAATTTTTTCATTCATGCGGCGCAAAGTTAATGTTTAAGATGCGCGACGTTTTGTAGAAACTTCTCTATTAAGTTATTAACAACGATTTATTGTTTCGGGAAGTGTAACAGAATGGGCACGAAAATCAACAGCTTATTGTAAAAAATATTTAAAAAGCCGTATGTTTTTCAATTCTAAAAAGAAGTCATGAATTGGCACGGTATTTCTAATAATTGTGTAGTTATAATTAATAACAATAATCATGAATGCGGAATATCAAAAATGTATCGAATCTTGTATGGCCTGCATTTCCGCCTGCCATCAGTGCGCTTCCGCCTGCCTCGAAGAAAGCCCGGAACAGTTTGCGATCTGTATCCGTCAAAATATGAAATGTGGAACCATTTGTTTCGCAACCATTCAGATGATAACGTTAGGTAGTGAGCAGGTTGATGAATTGTGCACCATATGCGCTGAAATCTGCAATGCCTGCGCGGCCGAATGCGCCAGTCATCATACGGAAATGACCTTGCTATGCGCGCGGAGCTGTCTGAAATGCGCGGATGCCTGCCACAAATTGCATAGCGCACAGGGTTTGAAATTCTGGATGCTGAATTAGTTGAAGGGTTGGTTAAGTTGAGGAGTTGGTTGGCTTGAAGGGTTGGTTGGCTTGAAGGGTTGGTTGGGTTGAAGGGTTGGGTTCAACTGGCGGGTTCATACTATATTTTTTAATTCCGATTTATAAATGCTTAGTACGCATTAAACTGTACATTTTTTCAAAGAGGCGGTCTGAATCAATGGGTTTTGAAATATAGTCGTTCATGCCCAACTGCAGGCATTTTTCCCGTTCGCCCGCCATGGCATGTGCCGTCATGGCGATAATGGGAACGTTGCTTTTTAAGACCTTCCGTATAAATGTGGCCGCTTCGTATCCGCTCATCTCGGGCATTTCAATATCCATGAGAAGAATATCGTAGGAATGATTTTTGATTTTTTCAACTGCCTGTTTCCCATCTTCAGCAACATCTGTTGTCAAGCCATTTTCAGAAAATAAAGCCATAACGAATTTGATATTTATCGGATTGTCTTCCACCAGCAGTATCTTCAGCCCGGCAAGCTTTTTTAAATCGAATTTTTCCGTGTCGGTTTTCTCTTCTGCAACTTTTTCTACATTCACCTTGATAAAAGGCAGGGTGAATGTAAATACGGAACCCACATTGATTTCACTTTTCACAAAAACAGCTCCACCCTGAAGTTCAACCAGCGTCTTGGCGATGCTTAGCCCAAGTCCTGTACCTCCGTATTGACGAGTTGTGGTGGACTCTGCCTGGCGGAAGCGGTCAAAAATATACGGTAACTTGTCTTTTGCAATGCCAATACCTGTGTCCCTAACAGAAAATTTCACCACACATTTTTCCTGCCCGTACTTTCCGCCCGCAACTACCGGCCGGTCGCCAGGTGAAGGAACATGCAGGAGCGCATCTTTTTCCTTCAGAACATTTGCGAATACTTCCACGCCGCCTTTATGGGTGAACTTAATGGCATTGCCTGCAAGATTCATGATAATCTGGGTGAGACGGGTGGCATCGCCCAGCAGGATATCGGGTATATCCTTATCGCAGACAAATAGGAGTTCAAGATTTTTTTCTTTCGCTTTCTCCGCAAGCATGGAATTAAGTGAATGAAACAGAAGGTTAATATTTAGCGGCTGTTCTTCAAAAACGATCATACCTGCATCAATCTTTGAGATGTCGAGTATGTCGTTAATAATAACCAACAAATTGTTTCCGGATGATTTTATTGTTTCCACATAGCTCATTTCATTTTCCTCCAGCTTTCGTTTGCGAAGTATATCTGCAAATCCGATAATGGCATTCATGGGGGTGCGTATTTCGTGGCTCATGTTGGCAAGAAAGGCGTCTTTAAGCTGATTGGCTTCTTCGGCCTTTGCTTTTGCTTTTATCAGATCATCTTCTCTTTCTTTTATCGCCTGGATGGTAAGTTGCCGCTCCACCACGCGCCCAAGCTGCGTTCCAATGGCATTCGTTACTTTGAGAAGCTGTATGTCCGGCTCCTGTGGACTATCTAAAAAGAATTCAAATACGGCAACAACTTCGCTGTTTGCCAGAACGGGAAAACCAAAAGCGGCTCTAACGCCCAGATCGTTTGCTATTTTTGCCCGCGGAAAATTGCTGTCTTTTGTAACATCAACAATCCATGCGGGACCTTTACTTTCAACTACTCGGCCCGGAAGTCCGATTCCGGGTTTAAAAACATATGATTCTGAAATTTCTTTGAAAACTTTATACTTATCCGGATTATTCAGATGCCATAATTTTGAAGAAACAAATTCATTGTTTGCATTATTTTTAATGTACAAGTGTCCCACCGGCCATTTAGTTAATGCACAAATTTTATGCAGTGCTATTTGCGCAACGTGATCAAGCGAAGGGGATTCATTAGCTGCTGTGGCAATTTCCTCCAGCAATTTTACATAGGATGCTTCGATTACTAACGCATCGTCCGCTTCTTTTCGTCCGGCAATATTTTTTTCAAGTTCATCGGCCATTCTGTTGAAAGAGCTTGCCAGAACCCCGATTTCATCTTTTGAAAATACCTGGGCCCGTACGCTGAAATCAGCTTTGGCTACCTTATCTGCGGTACGAATGATTTCATCTATTCCTTTTGATATACCCCTTCTGACCGAGATAGTAAGCAGCAGTCCTGATATTTCAACAGTAAGAGCCACGGCAAAAAGAATTTTCAAAATAAGATTTTCCAGCCAGCGCGAACCTTCGCCCAGCGTGAAAGAAAAATCATTTTCAAGTTTGGTTAGCTTTAAATTAATGGGGTCTATTTCTTTAAGAATATGGTTAATATTTTCCTGCGAGGGTGATGTGGAATTGATTTCACGATGAAGTTTCTCGCTTAGCGGAATCAGCGGGGCAATGGTTATGATGGCTTCGCCCCAAAGAGAAATTGCTTTCTCTATATAGGATATTTTATTGAATCTTCTGAATAATTTAATCATTCCATCCACATCATCCGGATGATTCCCGCCTTCAATAAAACCCTGCCGGGCTAAGGTTAAATCCGGTTCCTCCTTTTGTAATTCCAGCCAAACCCTGTTATCAGCCAAAGGCACCTTCATATTTTCATGAAATGCCCGGTAGTCACCATCATCATGGGTATGACCGTATTTTTGCAAATGGTAAAAAGCATCTTTCTGTCCTTTTGACCATAACCCTTCACCACCAACATAAGACCGGACGGATGAAAGCGTGTTAATTGAAAACCCCAGAGCAATCAACTCAATCGCAATAAGCAAAGCCATAATGCCCAGAACAAAATATAATTTTTTTGCAATGGAAATATCCCGGATTTGCTTCATGAAGCCCATTTTAATTTTTAATCACTATTATCCGATAAAACAAAGAGGAAGTCGGTTAAAACTCCCTCCTTTTTGGCAATGTTGTTGGTACCACCCAAAAACATTTCCATGGATAAAGCTAAAATAATTCCCCAGCCTGCTCGCTCTCAACTATTTGCTTCTATTATGATTAATGTCATTGGTAATGCCGCAGTAAAGCTTATTGCCGACTAGTATTACAGGCGCATTCCAGTAAAAGTTTATCTTTCCAGTCCACTGTAGAGTTGGTTGGTTGATGGGTTGGTTGGGTTGGTTGGGTTGATGGGTTGGTTGGGTTGATGGGTTAGTTGGTTGGTTGGTTGGTTGGTTGAGGAGTTGGTTGGTTGGTTGAGGAGTTGGTTGGGCTGATCTATTATTCGGGAATTGGAGTCTTCTTTAAAAACCAACCATTTCTTTTCGCGCGGAGGTATTTGATTGGATGGAAAAGCCAATAAAAAAATGACGGCTTTCGTGGAGAGACCACACATGATATTGCCCCCACAATAAGCACTCTTTTCAATGATTCGCAATAGGTTTTTTGCCATTCAGGATCGTAAACAAGGAGAATATCGCAATAAATAGTATCCTTTTCCGCCTCACAATTAAAGGTTTTTCTGAAATGATCAGACCAGTTTTCCCAGGCTGAAACGGTCAGCGAATCGGACGTCAGACAGGTAATAGTCAGTTCATATTTCCCATCGCTTCCTGAAAAAACACTGACCGTATCGCGTCCGTTACTCACTTCTACAATTGTACACACAGGCTTGAGGGAATCGGTGCGAATCATACCGCTGACACAAATTTTTCGCTCAACGGTGATACCGGACTGATCTGGGAGCTTTGTACTTTCTGTTTCGTGAATAATGACTTTCGGTTGTTCATTTCGCTGGCCGGCGGCAGGAACAGCGAGCAGTAATGAAGACAACATCAAAAAGGGCCGCACGGAAAATTTCGGCGGAGAAACATCAGCATTCAATGGCCTGTTCAGCTGGTGCGCCGCAAACTTTCCGCAGCTAATGCCGTGTTTATTGAAATATTCAACCAATGCATTATCGGTCATTTTCGAAAAATCCACGATCACTTTATTGCAGGAATCACAGTGCCGTTTGTTTTTTTCAATGACATGCATTTCTTCCCATGGCTGCTGACATGGTTGAGGGATCTCGATTTTTAAACGGTTTGGGTACAAGTTGAAGAGTTTGTTAAGTTGAAAAGTTTGTTGGGTTTATTAAGTATTTTAAGCATCCAGAGCAATAAATTTGTCTTCCTGGTTGACAGAAAACTTAACTTAATCAACTAACCAACCAACAAACTTCTCAACTCTTCAACTATCATTCCTCCAGGAGTTCCTTTGCCTTTGCCTGATAAAAACCCTGCCCTTCGGCGATTTCTTCCAGTAATTTATTCCCTGCCTCCATTTGTCCGCTGCCAATTAACGCGAGCGCCTTGTACCATATTGCTTCTTCGTGAAAAACATTATTCGAAGAATTCAAAACCTGGTCGAGAAATGGAATTGCCTTGCCATGCATTTCCAGCTTCACATAACTTGCGCCTATATAAAAAAGAGCATTGATATCAGCCGGATTATTTTTCTTCAGCGTTTCCATCTTTTCGATGCAACGGCCATAACGCCCGTCACGGAACGCCTGCAGGCCCTCGCGCAGGAAATTTTCTGCTGGAATCAGGTTAACCGTTTCTTCATCTGTATTTATGCGGTCACGGTCTTTCTCATCATCAAATTGAGCGGGTACACCGGACATCCGCAATCCACGCTTAATAATTGTTGTTCCTTTATACAACTTCTCGAAATCCGTTACTTTCAGGTCAAGAATAAAAACGACGGACGCGTTATAGCCGGGATGCGGTGTCACAATTACAGACGCTGGAATGGACAAAGGGGAAGGTTGCAGAACAGGAATCGCGAAAACTTCTTTTCCAGGTACAGAAATATTTTTTCCGGCTTGCGAATCAGCCACCGGCGTTTTTCTTTTTGTTATTGCCTGAGAAAGTTTTGCATCCGGGTTCACGAAATGCTCGGATTGTGGCGTCAAAACCGGAAGCGCATTTTGAACCGGCTCCGCAATAGTTGCCTGGTCAGGATTAATGGGACGCTTATTGATTTCCTGCTTATTCCCCAAAATGAACCATGCGGAAACAGCAACAATTCCAATACCGGCAGTGATGACTGTAACATTCATCCAGGCAGGATTTTTCAACCCGGAATTGATCTCGATTTTTTTCTGTAAAGCCGGCAGGTCAGCCAGGGCGGCGGGATTGCAGGAAAAACCTTCCACCGCATCACGCGACAGATCGCATTCTTCCAGCAACTCGTCTGCGCGCAACTTTTCATTGCCCTGCAACTTTCCCCCCAGGTAAGCCCGGAGAGCTGCAGGCGAAAGATGACCGTTATGTAGAGAAAATTTCATGATCGTTGGTCGAGCATTAGTTTCAGGTTCCGTTTGCCGTTCTGCAAATAACTTTTCACCTGTTTTTCTGTGAAACCGGTAACCGCGGCAATTTCACGATAAGATTTATCCTGCAAATAAAACAGTTCAATACAGGTGCGCTGCTCATCGTCCAGCCCGCGGATCGCTTCATCCAGCCGCTCCAGCTTTGATTCCTTTTGAAGCGCTTTTTCCACTGACTCCTCATCGCCGGCATAATTGGCAATTTCATCGCGCACAAACAATTCATTCCGCTCCTGCTTCACTTTTAACCTGCGCAGTTCCGAAATGCAAAAATTCCGCGCCACAAAGGTCAGCCAGGCTTTAAAATTTTCAGGACGCGTTGTTTTTAACGACTGGAACATTTTTTCAAAGATCTGCAGCACGGCATCGCGCGCCCGCTCACGGTCGCGAAAATATTTCAGGCATAAGCCGTAAACCAAATGCGAATAGCGGATATAAAGTTCGCCCACATAATTTTTATTCCCCGAATTCCGGTACGCCTCCAGCAATTCTTCATCGCTTCGATCATTGGTACGTTTCCTCGGGAAAAACCTCATATCGCCCTCTACTGTTAACAGGACGCCGGGGTTCGTGGAATTCCATAAGTGGCGTGAATGAATTGCAGACTGGAATGTTTCGAAAGGAAAATCTCCGGAGAAAGAATGAAATTGCCAATCGGCAACACTATTTTACCACAACACTTTCCGGGTGATTTCTCCCTGTTTCGTCTGAATCGCGACGAGAAAAACACCATGCGCCGGAAGCTGCAAAAATCCGTTATACTCAGCCGCGCTTAAAGGTTTTAAAACCATTTTTCCGCTGAGATCATATACACGAATGGCAACAAGCTCTTCCTTTTTCAATCCTGCGACAATTATTTTTCCATCGGATGTTGGATTCGGGAAAAGATCAATCGAAGACCCGGCATTTCCACCAGAATTTGTAATGGTGTTTAACATGATCGTTTCCGCCACCAGCATCGGGGCATGGTCGGCATTGTTGAACATGGTCTGGAACGAATTGATCTCCGGCGAAGAATAAGTAAACATCTCCGCCAGCCATTGGGCGGGAACAGCGGAATAATACACCCGCGCCGTCAGGTTCATCGGACCCGCGTAACCATTGAGCGGCACGTGGTAATGGACGATATCCGCGCCTGTACCTTCAGACGCACCGGCATAATTAAAATCGGGATCGCCATTAATGCCAATGATCTGGGTTGTATCATAAGACAAATGCGCTGTGGAAAATCCGGTGGGCACAAGCCGGTTATCTTTCAGGCAGGTATCAGCCCTGGCCAGAACCGTTGTCGGAAAATTACTCACATCGCCCATCACCATTTCGTAAATCTGCACCTGACCGGAATCTGAAATCAAATCATGATGCGGCTCAAAAAGTGCGTCGCGGCCGGTGACATTTCCGTAAACATCATGCAGACCTGATGCAAAAATTGTATCGCTGTTTAAATCGGTTACAACAAATTCCACCCATGCAATACGTGAAGGATAACCGGAGGGAAATTTATGTCCGCATTTATTTTCAAGCTGCACGTCGAAAAATGCAGTGTCGGGTGTACGCGCTGTTTCAACAACGACCATGCGCAATGTGGAATCCCGCAAATAACGTATGGTGCGCGCAATGGTCGTATCAAAATTCGCCGGTGTGCAGGTGGCGCCCACGGTGGTCATATTATCCCGCATTAATTTTAACATGAATGCATTTCCACCCACCAGGTGGTGTTTTCCAAATGGAGAACGTGGATCGAGCCAGGGATAATCCGTCGCGATTTTGATCGAATCCGGTATCCGCGGAATATGACAATGCTGGCATTCCGTATTAGTTGTACTGTACACGGAATTTTTCCACTCATGATACGTCGCCTGCTCGATGAATTTTCCTCCGGTTAAATTTCCGGCCAGGTCCGCAGTTTCTGTCAGGAGCGAATGGCAACCGCCGCAAATTTCCGAACGGGTGACATGCTGGCTTTCCTCTACCTCAAAACCAACAAAAAATTCCATGATGGCGGAAACCGGGTCCGCGTAAGGACCGAAAACATGTTTTTGCGTGTAATGCAGATCACCGGAAAAATTATTCCCTGCAAGCGTATCTTTCAGCTGGTGACAGGCGCTGCAATTCACGCCATCGAGGCCAAATGAATCCTGCGCGAGGGAGGCCATGCTATAGTTCGGCTGTCCGAGATAATGCGCTTCGAAACGGCCGGTCGGCGCATGGCAGCGCGCGCATTGATCCTCCATCTGGATCTGCAATGCCGGGTTCACTAAAATTTCGTGGCTGACTTTTGCGCGCCAGAGCGGGTCTTTTGCAGAATTTGCCATCATCGTTCCGGCCCAGTCATCGGCAATATTCACATCTTCGCCGGACTGCGTAATAAAAGCGGAACCATTTGGATCATGTCCATGACAGCCGCTGCACCTGCCGCCGGTGGCAAAATAAGTATTGGTATCATAGGGCTGGGCCTGGAGCAGGTCATGCAAACGCGCGCGCTCTTCATCCGTGTGAAATGTTTTTGCCTCAGCGGATTGATCATTAAACCCGACCAGCAGACAAACCACAAAAAGGAAAAGGCCCGCAACGAGCCAAATTTTAGATCTCACTAGCTTTCGCATTCTTTCCCGGTCGAATTGGGGGTTGGATAAAGATAAGAACTTGGTGGCAAACGACTTGAATTTTTGAAATATATTGCCTAATCTCGTATGGTCTAAACAACTGCAAAATGAAAAAACAGCTACTCTCCATTTTAGCTGCATCTGCGTTCCTGTCATCGATGGCACAGATTGCAACTTTTTCGAATCAAACCGCATTGCTTCCCACCACCACTTACTCAAGCGGCAACTCAATTGCTGTCTGCGACATGAATGGTGATTTTAAGGACGATATCGTGCGAACTGATAATACCGACATGTCCATTTGTTACCAGGGAATACCGAATGGTGCATTTACTGAAACAGTTTTCCCTTACAGCGATCCCCAGGGAAATACAGGACTCGATAGTCCGTGGGGTATGTGCGTAGGAGATTTTAATAATGATGGTTTCAACGATGTGCTGTGGGGAGAAGGATCTTCGGTTCGCATGATGAAATGGAACGGCGTTGATTACACCGGCGAATGTGTTTCAACTTCAACCGGCGCCGGCTATATTTTCGTCCAGGGCAGTAACTTTTTTGATATTAATAATGACGGCTGG
>DATDOQ010000352.1:0-5561 GCA_035293205.1 Bacteroidia bacterium | reverse complement strand
GGAATAATTGGAATAAATCGCAGGGGAATAATCAGTGTCACCTATATGCTCAGCACATTCTTCAAAACGCGCAATTTCCCTGACGCGATAGAACATGAGCTCAGAAACAAGGAATTGTTTTCCGGAGGTATCCGCCGCATTCAGCTTGCCGAATCTTTTCATCATCGCTTTCCGTCGCTTGTAAACACTCGGATGTGTCGCCAGGTCATCATCCTCGTCGTCATCTGCAGGCTTGACAGCTTTTACTGTATCCGGCTGGAATTTGGAAGGAAACACAAAATAATTGCTTTCAAAAAATGATTTGTCAAAATGCGCATCACTGAAAGGCGCTTCCGCGAGCGCAAGAATATCGAATGCGCCGACCGAAGCCTGCGGGTCATAATTCGATGCAATCAGCAGGTCAAAACCTTCTTCGTCAGCCTGCGATTCCTGGTTGCGCGCATAACGGTGGCGCTTCAGAAAGCGGTTTTCAAAAGTTGTCGCTTCGTACTGACCGATTCCCTGCCGTGCTTTTTCTCCTTCCACATAACCGGTTATGACATGTTGACGTTTGTAATGAATGATCTCATGCGCGAGCACCATTGCCAGTTCCGCTTCATTATGCAGGCGAGTCAGTAATCCGACTGTAACAAAAATGGCACCTTCATTGGTGGTAAATGCATTTACGTATTGCGACCGGAGAATAAAAAATGTCAGTTTTTTACGCAGTTCAGGGTCGCCCGCAAGCAGCGTATCCGCAACACGATTCACATACATTCCCATCGTGTCATTCACCAGCACTGTGCCGCTGAACCGCAGCTGGTCAACCGCATAATTGGTTTGCATGTAAAAATCGTCTTCGGTCTTTTGCATTCCTTTATCAAGACCGAGGTCAATTTTTTTCCGGTCTTCCTTTATTTTCTCTGTAGTTGACGTGAGAAACGCGGAAGGAAGCGGACCATTCGAACGCGCAGGCTGATAATTGTCCATGTCCGGTCGCTGTTCCGGCGTCTGGCCCGTTGCAGGAAGAACATAAAAAAATAAAACCGGCGCGAGGAATTTTCCGAGGTTACGCATAGGATATAAAGTTAACAATCAATCTTCTTGTGTATTGACCGGCTACGGTGAAAAACTGCCATTATCTTGGCCTTTCTGCAGCTAACCACTAAAAATATCATACCAAAATTATTTTGGATAATAAGATTTAAGAGGACAATGCACAGTCCTGACAATGGAACTTATTAATAAAGCAGGCCGAACATCCATAGCGGTAAAACATTTCCCACCGGGAATTCCAGGTCATCGCGGACCACGCGGCTGTTTTTTATGCCACGGATATGTTTACTGTCTTTTCCCTTGCCACCGACCTCAAAGACAAATTTATTATTGAGCATAAAATCTCCCGCCGGTGGCATGGTCACTTTATAATGTGGCGCCACCTGCGACAGGAAAAATGTTTCGCGGACCGACCCTTTTTCCACTTCACCTTCGGCCAGGGCATATTGGAGACTTGTGTTGTGGAGATAGATCTTTTCCGGCTTTTGCAGCACTGCCACACTTCTGCCACGGGGATAGAGCAATGAAATGAGCCTTGCCTTTTCGAGAAAATGCAGGTAATTATTGAGCGAATTGCGGTGTATCCCTGCTTTTTCCGCAAGCGCCGAGATATTCGGCTTGAACGGCACCTGCTGCGCGATGATATAAACCAGCTGCAATAATTTCCTGGCATTGCGGACATCAAAATCTTTCAGCTCGGCCATGTCATATTCGATGACCGTGCGAATAAGCTGGTTGATCCTCCGGGCATGGTTTTCCGGATCTTCAAGTGCAAACGGGTAATAACCGCTTTCCAGGTACGCGCCGAAGTGTTCAATGGGTCTGAATTTCGGCGGTATAATTTTTCGCGCGGCAGCGGGATCGTCAAGAAGCAACTTTAGACTGATCACTGGAAGGTGTGCAATTTTTTTCACTGCGAGAAACTCCCTGTAGGAAAATCCGGGAAGTTCATAGATTACTGCTCTCCGGCTGAGATCGCCCTGCTGCCTGCTCATATCGATGATCGATGAGCCGGTGAAAATGATTTTCAGATCGGGATAAAAATCATAGAGGTTCTTGATCTCGGCCGACCAGTTCCGGTATTTATGCACTTCATCCAGCACGAGGATCTTGCCACCTTTTTTATAAAATTCAGTCGCAGTTTCTTTCAGCGAGTTCTGTGTGAAATAAAGATCATCCAGTGAGAAATAGGCAGCCCTCGCAGCAGGCAGTTTCTGCGCTTTGAGCCATTGTAGAAGCAGCGTGGTTTTTCCTGTGCCGCGCGCGCCGACGATTCCTGTCAACCGGTTTGCCCACCGGATATGGTCGTACAGGTAGCGCCGGAAACTGTTATTTTCCGCTGCTAAAATGCGTTCCGACTGTTCGAGGAGCTGCTCCATGGTTTGATAATCGAATATGCAAATATATCTTTTTTTGCATATCTGGATGTGCATAATACAAATTATTTTGCATATTTGGATGTGCTAATCCTAAAAAGCGGTTATTCGGGAAGAAAACAATGCAAATCAGCTGGCTTACCCGGTGTCTGTTTTAGGGAAGCTTGCTTAACCCGCTAAATGCGATACTCCATTTCTGAAATAGATATCTTAGGTTATTTCAGCCAAAATATACTTTTTGTACACTTTATAGTCTTTATAAGACTATTAAATAAACTTTTAAGACTTTTCGCCGCTGCTTTGATTAAGAACTTTGGAGGGTGAGCATTGATGTACATAATCGTATTCGCACCGCCCGGGAATCGAAAGGCCTGAAACAGGACATAGTCGCTGCTGAAATCGGAATTTCGCAGGCAGCCTACGGAAAAATTGAGCGCGGCGAAAACGACGTCAACACAAAACGCCTGCTTCAGATTGCAAAAGTCCTGGACGTGAACATTTGCGATTTTTTTGAAGACAGAACGGTGGCAGACCGGAAAATCGATTATGGATATGTTACGCGTGACGAGTTCGGCGACTTGCTCAGACAAGTCAGAAAACTGACCCAGGAAATACAAAATCTGAAAACGTTTACTGTCGGTGCTGGCAACAAAAAGAAAAAGCGAAAGAAGCGTTAAACCGCTATTTTTTCCTGCACAAGTCTTTTCCTGATTTTTTAGATTTCCGAGAACTAACACATCAGTTCAATCCTCGAAAGGCAGAGTATATAGCCATGACTATTTATGTCCTATAATGACAGTTTATGCCATTTAAAAGACAGTTGAAGCGTCTTTTGATTTGGAAATTTGCCCCGTGGCAATCAGAACCGGCGAACGAATTCGGCGCATCCGTGCAACCAAAGGCCTGACCCAGGCGAATGTGGCTGAGGAGCTCGGACTTACGGAGAGTGCATACTCAAAAATTGAAAGGGGCGAATCGGATCCCAATACAACGCGTTTATACAGGATCGCAGAAATCCTGGAGGTTGATGTCCGGGAATTCTTTGATACGCGTCCGGTGAAAGTTGCAATGGATGAGCCGGCCTACGGATATGCCACCAGGGATGAGCTGGAAAGCCTTCGCCAGCAAATGCATCGGCTGCTGAAGGAAATGGAAAAATTAAAACTGCAGATAGGTACGCTCGCCGTTCAGAAAAAAAGGCAACGGAAAAAAATCAGCTAGGTCGACGATATCGTCTGCCTGGTTTCCGACTTGTGTGGATTAACCGGATAACAATTACTTTCATTTTCGGAGCTTCTTCAATTTATTCCTGATCTGTTTTGTCAAAGTTCGCGCAGGCGTTCCTTTTTCAATGCCCTTTTCATAGTTTACCATCCGCTCGTTAAGGATCATTTTATCTTCATCATCCAAAACATAGTCATCACCAACTGGCTGCTGCAGTAATAATAATAATGCGTCCAGGCGTGCCTCATCCATATCAGAAATGATGGAAATCACCCGTTTTATTTTAGTTGTTCTCATAGGGTAAAAATACTAAAATCAGACGCTTAAATCCGTTCCTATGACATGTTCAGGAAGCGAATCTTTAATTCAATAATTTACAAGGCGAACTGAGCCCTGCTTGTCAAAAGGTCGAAGGGTCGAAGGCCGAATCAGATGAGCTGAGGCCTGAGGCTCTCGAAAGAAAATGATTATCGAACTGAGACTGAGCCCTGAGGCACTCGAAGGGCGAAGGCCGAAGGCCGCACTACTTCGCCGCCACACTGCCAATCTTCTTCTTCACACCTTCCGTTGTAATCGATCCCGGCCGTTCGATCGGGTGGCCGAGCGCGCGGTCCCAGATGAGCGAAGCAAGCACGCCGAGCGAACGCGAAACGCCAAACAGCACCGTGTAAAAATCAAATTCAGTGATGCCGAAATGCATCAGCAACGCGCCGGAATGGGCATCCACGTTTGGCCACGGATTTTTGATCTTTCCGGTGGATTCGAGAATCGGTGGAGCAACTTTGTAAATGGTTTGCACAATTTCGCAAAGCGGATCAACACCTTTTACATTCTTGATGTAACGGTTGTAAAAATCCTGCTGAGCCACAAAACGCGGATCGGTTTTTCGCAATACGGCGTGACCGTAACCTGGCACCACGCGTCCATCAGCGAGGGTTTTTTTAATGTAATCTTCAATTTGCTTTTCTGTCGGGAGCTCAGAACCGATTTCCTTGCGCATTTTCAGGATCCAAATGATCACTTCCTGGTTGGCAAGTCCATGCAAAGGGCCGGCTAGACCATTCATACCTGCTGCATAAGCGAGATAAGGATCGCTCAGCGCGGAACCAACAAGATGCGTGGTGTGCGCCGAAACGTTTCCGCCCTCATGATCTGCGTGAATGGTCATATATAAACGCATCAGACGTTTCACATCAAACTCGTCATATCCCATCATGTGCGCAATATTCGCCGCCCAGTCGAGCTTAGGATCTGGTTCGATGTGTTCGTTGTTCTTGTATTTTTTGCGATAGATATATGCTGCAATGCGGGGCAAACGCGCAATGAGATTCATGGAATCCTCGTAGGTATAATCCCAGTAATCTTTTTTACCAATCCCTTCGCGATAGGCTTTCGCAAAAAGTGATTCCGTTTGCATGGCCATCACCGCGATGCTGTACATGGTCATCGGGTGTGTTGAAGACGGAAGTTTTTCAAGCGTATCAAAAACATGCTTTGGAACGATCGCGCGACGCGCCCAGTGATTGCTGATGTTGTACACTTCATCCGTTGTCGGTAATTCACCCACAAGCATGAGATAAAAAATTCCTTCCGGAAGTGGTTCGGTTCCATTCGGCGCTTTTGGAAGTTTTTCGCGCAATTCAGGAATAGTATAACCGCGGAAACGGATTCCTTCTTCCGGATCGAGTTTCGAAGTTTCGGTAACAAGACCGGTGATGCTTTTCATTCCCTGGTACACCTGCGCGATGGTATATTCGCCAAGCTTTTTATCGCCGTGCTCTTTGATGAGCGCTTTCACTTCCGCTGCCAAGGGTTTGGCTTTGGCAACAAATTTTTCCTTAAGACTATCCATGCTGGGTCGGATTTATCGAATGAAGAAGTGCTTTTTCCCTGCAAAAATGTTGTTGTTAAAGATACTGGAGTTTC
>DATDOQ010000351.1:0-9519 GCA_035293205.1 Bacteroidia bacterium | reverse complement strand
TCCACCGGCATTCACTGTATGCGAATCGGTGCCGATCATGAGACCACCCGGAAAAGCATAATTCTCGAGCATGACCTGGTGAATGATACCAGCGCCGGGACGCCAGAATCCGATGCCGTACTTATTGGAAACGGAAGAAAGAAAATCATATACTTCCTTGTTTTCTTTAGTCGCAAATACAAGGTCCTCGCCGCTTCCACTTTTTGCGGTGATTAGGTGATCGCAGTGAACGGTTGACGGAACGGCAACGCGGCGACGGCCGGCCTGCATGAATTGGAGCAACGCCATTTGCGCCGTCGCATCCTGCATGGTTACACGATCGGGATTGAAATCAACATAATCTTTTCCGCGCTCATAAGGCCGCGGCGCAAGGGGCCCCGTGAGGTGGGCGTAAAGAATCTTTTCTGTCAGTGAAAGCGGTCGTCCTGCAAGCTTACGCGCCGCTTCCACTTTTGCCGGAAGCGCAGCATAAACGCGCCTGATCATGTCTATATCGAAAACCATATCTCTTGAAGGTTAGGTAATTCTGAATGGCCTACAAATTTACGAAGGAGACATGAGACCCCACTATGGAAAAGGGAAAAATTACCCGGCATTTCAGAAAGTAGCTGCTGCGCATGACTGTGGTCATATTTATCGAAGCTTCCTGGTCAAAATGAGGTTCAGCTTATGCTCCGGGCATTGTGCGGGATACGTATCTTTAGCCGGTGGATTTCAGCTTTCGCGAAAATATTGTTGTTGCTTTATCGTCCATCCGCGGGCAATTTCTCCGCACGTTCCTGACGATCCTGATCATCGCGTTGGGAATCGGAGCATTGGTCGGGATCCTTACAGCGATTGACGTGATCAAAGCCGCACTGACGAATAATTTCACCAGCATGGGCGCCAATACTTTTACGATCCGGAACAGGGATTTCCGCATCCGCATTGGTAAAAGCGGAAAGATGCCACGGCGTTATAAAAGCATCACTTACCGGGAAGCCAACCAATTCGTTGAACGTTTTGATTTTCCTGCAACGGTTTCCGTTTCCACCATGGCATCTTTTGCGGCAACGCTGAAATACAAATCGGTGAAGAGCAATCCCAATGTGCAGGTGATCGGCAGCGACCAGAACTACCTGGACTGTTCCGGTTACGAAATTGAGAAGGGAAGGAATTTCTCGCGAACAGAAGTTCAGAACGGGGCGCATGTTGTCATCATTGGAAAGGAACTTGTGTCAACGCTTTTTAAGAAAGAAGATCCGGTCGGAAAATACATCAGTATCGGCGCGGGAAGGTACCTGGTGATCGGAACGCTGAAGGCTAAGGGCAACGCGATGGGCTTTGGCGGGGATAAGATGGCATTGCTGCCGATCGAAAATGTGCGCCAGTATTTTTCCAGGCCGAACATGACATTTACGGTTAATGTAAAATGTCTGAATAGCGCGATGATCGAAGCGACAGTTAGTGAAGCCACAGGACTTTTCCGGATCATACGTGGCGTTGCCATCGGTGAAGAAGAGAATTTCCAGGTCACAAAAAGCGACACGCTTGCCACCACGCTGATCGAAGACATGAAATATGTGACGTTGGGGGCAACGATCATTGGGATCATTACATTGATCGGCGCGGCTATTGGCCTGATGAACATCATGCTGGTTTCCGTAACCGAACGCACGCGGGAAATCGGCATCCGGAAAGCGCTGGGAGCAACCCGTTCGGCAATCAGGAACCAGTTCCTCACGGAAGCGATCGTGATCTGCCAGCTCGGCGGATTGTTCGGAATTCTACTGGGAATTATTTTCGGGCTGGCCGTTGCGCTGCTGATGCAGGCCACTTTCGTCATGCCGTGGCCGTGGATCGGAATGGGAATTGCGATTTGTTTTTTCGTCGGGCTTTTTTCCGGTATTTACCCGGCGATCAAAGCTTCAAAGCTGGATCCGATAGAGGCGCTGCGGTATGAATGATTTAAAGATTGAACCGCAGTGATTTTTGCTACGCAAAAATCACTGCTATTGAAAATTGAAAGATTGTTTGTTACATTAACGAATTAATCTTAATCGAATTCTATGGCTACTTATAACAGATTTGAAGATTTGCCTGTATGGCAGCACGCTCGTGAAATGGCAAAAGGTATTTTTGTTTTAATTCATGCAACAGCAATTGAACGGAATTTTAAGTTGAAGGATCAAATGTTCGGCTCCAGCGGTTCTATCATGGACAATGTCGCCGAAGGATTTGAGCGGGGCGGCAATAAAGAATTCGTTCAATTTTTATTTTATGCAAAAGGGTCGGCCGGCGAACTTCGTTCGCAGCTTTACCGTTCATTTGATTACGGTTATTTATCGGAAAAACAATTTGCCGAAACCCGCGAAAAAGTCGAACGCATCAGCGCAGAGATTCAAAACTTTACCGAATATTTAGCCAAATCGGTCGACCCAGGATATAAATACCGTAATCGCTGATAAATCTTTCAATTTTCAATAGTACCAATCCGATGCAACGCATCGGATTGTACGGTTCAATCTTTCAATTGCTGCTGTATACACCTAAAAAAACCTCCCTAACATTCGCCGGGAGGTCATTTTTATGAATAGGAATTCAATTATTCAGCGACTACTTCAAATTTGAAATTCGCGGTCACTTCTTTGTGTAGGCGGAGTTTTGCATTGTAAACGCCGAGTGTTTTAACGGCTTCCTGGTTTTCGATCGTAATGTTGCGGCGATCGATGTCAAAACCAAGCTTGCGGAGTCCTTCGGCGAGCTGAACGGCGGTGACGGAACCAAAGATCTTTCCATTCTCACCGGCTTTGGTGGGAACTTTTACAATCATATCAGCCAGCTTTGCAGCATGCTGTTCGGCTTCGGCTTTCACCTTTGCTTCTTTATGGGCGCGCTGCTTTACATTTTCAGCGTGGATTTTCTTGGCAGCCTCGTTAGCGAGCGTGGCGATACCGCGCGGAATCAGAAAATTGCGGCCAAAGCCCGGCTTAACTTTCACCACGTCGTCTTTATAGCCGAGGTTTTTTACGTCTTGTTTCAGAATAACTTCCATAGCGTTTCCTTTTCTTATTTAAGTTGGTCTGCAACGTAAGGCAACAGGGCGATGTGACGCGCGCGTTTGACGGCGGTTGACACTTTACGCTGGAATTTCACGGATGTTCCGGTCAGACGGCGGGGAAGAATTTTTCCCTGCTCGTTCACAAATTTCAAAAGGAAATCCGGGTCTTTGTAATCGATGTATTTGATACCGGCTTTTTTAAAGCGGCAGTATTTTTTCTTCTTTACCTCAACGGAAGGTGGGTTCAGGTAACGAATTTCAGAGGTGTTCTCTGCCATGATCTTTTCAGTTGTTGAGGTTAAACGGTTTCTTTTTTATCTGCTTTGGCAGCTGCATCTTTCTTAGCGGCTTTGGCTTTTGCGCGGCGTTTTTCGCCATAAGCGGCGCCATGCTTGTCGAGCTTCACCGTGAGAAAACGCAGCACGCGCTCGTCACGTTTGAATGCGAGCTCGAGCTCTGCAATCGCTTCTCCGTTTTTGGAGTCGAATTCGACCAGGTAATAGTGACCGGTGGACTTCTTTTGGATCTGGTAAGCCAGCTTTCTCAGGCCCCATGATTCCTCATGAATAATGTTCGCGCCAAGGTCTTTGACAGACTTGCGGAACTTGCCCACCGCCTCCTTTGCCTGATCCTCAGACAAAACGGGAGTTAAAATGAAGACGGTTTCGTAATGGAACATTTTTGATTGAATTGTTGGTTAATCCCAGGCTACACCATGTAGTTTTAGGGACGGCAAAGGTAAGAAATTGACCTGATAATGAAACCTGGAAAACGACAGGCATTTTTTGCGCGAGTTAATACGTTGGTTTTCAGTACCAAGTAATAGGAGAAACAGGCTTAATTTCCAGCCAAAAAAAGAAAAAACCACCCTGAGGTAGCTTTTTTAGTAGCCCGTAGGGGGCTATTAGTTTCGTTTTAACAAAATCTAAAATATTTTCGTGTTAGCCATAAAACCCTTATGAATAAAGGATTGTAGAGGATCATGTGTAAAACAGAGTCTAACCGGAAACATTTGGATTTACCTTTTTTCGTATGTAATTTCGTATGTAAATTTACCGCTCCCCATCCATGCCTACTGCCAATTTTTTTCTTGAAAAACGGATTGACAAGCTTTCCGGCCTCCTGATCACGGAAAATGTGCCGATTTACCTCGATTTCAGTTTTAACGGCAAACGGCTGCAACAATTCACCGGTTTCCGGGTGGATGCCGATAAATGGGATGATGGAATAGAGAAAACGAGGGGTGGAATACCGAGCCGGAAGAGAATTCATTCAGGCAAGGTAAAGCGGAACTTTTCGCTGAGTTCGGAAATTAATTCCGGTTTGACCGCGCTGACTGCCAAACTGAATGAAATTTACGAATCTGCCACCGCGCTAAAAATCCCTATTACCGTAGAATATCTCCGCAATGAGTTGAAGAACGATCCGTCCAAAAAACGTTCAGTGAATATTTTTGAAGCGTACGAACTGTATATTGAAGAAAAGAAGAATAAGGATTCCGTAAATACGATCAAAAAATACCGCAGCACCTTAAATCACCTGAAAGAATTTTTCGGAAATAGGCAAAATGTCGAATTCATTGATCTTAACCTGACAACTCTTGAACGGTTCAAGGGCTACCTGATCCGGGAAGCGAAGCACACGCATAATACCGTTGTCAAGTACTGCAAGGCTTTGAAAGCTTTCATCCGCTGGGCCAGCAACCGGGGATACAGCACGAATCCGGACTATGAGAAATTCAAGATTGAAGGCGAAAAAGAGCCTGCGATCATTTACCTCAACTGGGACGAGCTGTTTGGGCTTTACGAGCTCAAAATTGACAGCGAAGCGCTCCGGCAGGTGCGCGATGTTTTCTGTTTCGGGTGTTTTACCGGGCAGCGGTACAGCGATATTGCCAATCTGAAGCCGGAGCATATCATTGACGGCATTTGGGCAAACGTGCCAATAAAATCACATAATGCCCGGACACTCTATATCCCCTTGAACAGTTTTGCGTTGAAGATCCTCGAAAGGTATAGGAACCTACCAACGGGACGTTCATTACCGGTTATTTCCAATCAGAAGATGAACGACCAGTTGAAGGATCTCGGACAACTGGCGGGGCTGATAAGCCCGGTAACCATTTACCGGTTCCTGGGGGGCAGGCGCATTGAAAAGACAGTTCAAAAATACGAAGTGCTTACCACCCACGTAATGCGAAAGACTTTTGTCACAAACGCCCTGTCGCTTGGTATGCAAACCGCAACGATCAAAGAATTTACCGGCCACAAATCGGAGAAGGACTTTAACCGGTACCTCGCCGTGATCACGGAAGACAAGATCAAGGCGATGAAGATCTTCGATAATGCAGGTACCCGGAGCCGGAAGAAAACGAAGGCGCGTTAAACTAAGCCGCGATTTTATGTCCCTTTTTTCTTTCCCGGCGTTCTTTCATAAAATCTAAAACATACGATTTCCTGAAAAGAATTTTCCGGCCAACGCGGTAAAATGGGAGTCCCTGCTTCTTGTAATTGTGAACGCTGGCCTTGCTACATCGAAGAAAGCCGATAAGCCCGGTTATATCGAAAAATTCATCTTCGGTTTCCTGCGCGGGAACTTCGGGCGGCGTGCTCCTATTCATATTTGCCTTAACCTGTTTATTCAAAAGCTGAATAAACTCGCCTACGGTAAGGCTGTAAAGCGGTTTCATCTCATCCATCTGCTTTTTTTCTTTAGGTTACATGGATGAAGGGATGTGATCGAAATTATGTTCGTTGATCGCTCCTTCATCCTTAATATTCGCATTCGGTTTTTCAGCCGCGCTTTTTTCGGACGGTGGTTTTTCTTCGTTTATGCTTCCATCAGTTCGGGTATTTGCTTTTTCAGTTGCGGATTTTTGCTGCCCACCCGGTTCTTCCGTGATTTTCCTTTGATTACATTCTATTACATAGACGATTGCCGGTTCGATTGACCGGGGGTATTTTATGAGAAGGCTCAGCAGCGCGACTACTCTTTGCAGCTCTTCTGCGTTGAGGCGATCCTGTAAATGCCTTAAAAAGTCAAGCCGGTTTTTTTCCTCCTCACTTATCGCCGTAGATTTCACGGCGTCGTCTTTCATTCCTTCTTCCCCGCTTTCTCCTTTCGGTTTAGCTTTTGCAAAGGTTGCCTTTGCTTCCGGTTCTGGTTCTGGTTCCGGTAATTGTTTCTCCTGGGATTGATTGTCCTGCTCGATAAAACCGGCCAGTCCCTGCATTCCGGGAACTTTGGCGAGCATGTGTGTGTTGCGGCGCAAGATTGCTTCCCCGGCAATGCCTAACAGCTCGCCCCATTGCACATCTTCAAGCTTGCGCTTGCCTTTTAATTCTTCTATCACTTGCAGCGCCTTATCGTAGGCTTCATCGGCTTCCTTCACTTCCTGCCTGAGTTGGGCATTTTCTTTTTCCAGCAGGTCGTACTTCCATTGCCGCTCTTTCTGCTCCAGCGTGTCGGTGACTAATTTTTCCACCTCGGTTCCGTTCAGCACATTTTCATCCTTTGCGTTTGGTTTCCTTTCGTCCTTGAAATGGAAGGTGTGCCGGGTATTCCGCCGTGAGGCTCCGTCATAGATAAGCACGATGACCTTTTTGGTTTCATCCAAAACAAAGTCCTCGTGATTGTCGAATTGATCCACATCGTTGGTTCGTGGAACCACCTTCATATCGTCCACCCGGATTTCATAATCCTGCGGCTTGCCCACTTCCGTGCTGTTGATGAGCGTCTGCTTGAGTAGGTTCATGCGCTCCGCGCTATACATTATCATGGTCATGACTTTATTAGTTTTATAAACATTTCTTCCTCATCTATACTTTGTTGATCAGGCATTTTCTCATCGGGAACCCACTCTGCGCTTTGTGCGTACTTATCGCTCTGCGGCGGATAGAGTAACGCCAGCAGGAAATAAGCGGCTAGGATACAGGCCCTGAGTTCCCATTCCTTTTTATCTATTTCCCTTTCTTTTTTCTTTTCTTCAATTTGCTGTGAGATTATTTTTGTTCTTACATGGTGTGGTAGCTTGTACATTTGATTTAAGGTTTTGGTGTTACGTTTTGGCAAATAACCGATGGGTTTTTAAAATGGTTTATCAATTTGAACCGTTTCTATCCGCTTTCGCGGAACATTTTCCATTCTTTATCAGCTTTGTTCTTCATTTTCATTTTTTGATTGGGCGCAAACTTAGGATGGCTTTTTGACTCACTGTCGCACTTTTCTCAGGAAAGGATCATACCTCCCTAAACTTCCTCAAAGTGGTTCACCTTTGTTCAGAAATCCCCTCGCTTCAAAAGTCCTTTCAGGCACTACAGGGCCGGTGCTTGAAAGGGACATTTTCAAGGCGATTATTTTGATTTTATACAAATGTCCGGCAGGTTTTTAGAATGGTACCGCACATTTCCGCACATTTCCCCGGATTTACCGATAGTTCCCCATACTTCCGCAAATTTCTTCTTCTTTCCAGTTTTGATCCGGGCGCAAACATAATTCGGCCTCATGACTCACTGCATCACTTTTCCACAGAAATGCTCGAACTTCTCAAAACTTCATCACAATTATTCACTTTTGATCAGAAATCAACTGCGTTTCGAAATCTCTCGGGCGGGTGAAGGCCGGAAGTGGGTAGGGAATTTTCAGGCCGGGAAATTGAAAATAGGAGATTCAGGGTCAGAAACCGTTAGGCGACAGTTACCGAACTATTACCGAACTATTACCGAACTATTACCGAACATTTACTGAACAATTACTGAACAAATAGCCGACAATCACCGACAATTAAAAACGGCAAGTGACAATCCGGACGGTTTGCGGGCTACTTGGGAAACGGGAAGGGTTGGGTTCCAGGGTTCTGGAAAGGATTGACCTATTGGAAAACAATTACTGTACAAATAGGGACTCAAAGTTCAACTGCTTTCTTCTCCCCGGTTTATCCCAGCCGCACCCCGCAAAAAATATTTCTGATCGAAAACTGCGAAAATGGCCAACCTGCCTTGAGGAGAACTGTGCAGCTAGCCACAGCTAATAATAGAAGTGAATGTGGTTTTTTCATTGACCGGATCTATTGCGCCGATAAACTGGGCATAACGTGGTTTCATACTCAACGCCGTGTATTTTTCATCCCAAATTTCATTTGGATTCGTTATGCAATATGATTCATTATGCCCGATTAGGCCGTAAATGAGGACAATATCCTTATCAAGATAGAATGGTCTTGTATAATCCCAGGCGCCAGTTTTCTTGTCAGTGCGCAAGTAAAATTGTACACCCATGTCTTTTGCCTTGTAAAACCTCGCCATATTACGAATGTCTTTTTCAAATGAGACAAAACCGTGAGGCACATATTTCAGTTCAATAATTGCCACAATCCTATCTTTTTCTGTCGCAATCATGTCGGGTATGATCCCTTGCAGTTGATACTGACTCAAGGCGGCCTCTTTATCGTAAATAATTGGCTCGACGAATAGATTGTACCGTTTCTTAAACTTTTTGTCTGAGTACAGCAGGTGAAATAATTCTGCTTGAAAATGCCTTTCAGAGCAGAATAATCCCTCCTCATACTTGCCCTTGATAATTTCCCAATAAGCTTCGAAGAACGATACGATCATTTTTCTAATATTCTTGTGAGTTCCTCGTTTTCAAAAGTATATGTGTTGAATCTTTTGCGATCAATGGTTATATAGTAGTAGAAATTCTCACGCGTTTTAGTCTTCATTACCTCCCTGTCAGTATCATGAGGCGCTCCCTTAGATTCAATGAATTGATCCTTTGTCATACCGATCCAGGCTTTGCCTTCAATAATGTCCATTGCGATTTGAGAACCATACTTTGCTACAAGTTCGCTATGCCGGATTTTATTCTTTAATGCATTTGCTGCTGCGGTTTCATAATCCTTAAAGTTCTCAAATAAATACAGGCTGCTTAACTTCTCTTTTAGAATTTCAAAGTCTTTCTGAAGGATTTTATCTTCTTTCCACCTTGCCTCGATTAATTGTAATCCGCTTTTGCGTTTATTTTTCTTATTCGCACGCTGAATTATTTTGAAGACGATGTAACCTCCAAGTCCAGTGAGAATAATTATTCCTAACGGTGTCATATTTTGCAATTTAATAATTAAGGCCATTCGGTGCCCTAAATCTTTTATCCAACACAGATGAACTTCAGACGCACATCACTACAATTGACTGCGAAAAAACCGTTTGTATCTCTATTAATCCAATATAATCTTAGTTCAATCTGCTGCCCATCTGTATTCAAAGTCTCCTTTTTCTAATACAAGTCCTTCTTTCAATTTTTGACTTACCTGCTGCCCGCCCGGCATCATCGGTAACATTTGAAAGTAGTTGCGGATTGCGAAATTGATACCCGCCAAACATGTTTTTGCCTTAATCCAATTCTGTGGGCTGAAAACCCTGTTCTGCGGTTGAACTTCATTGGCTGCTGCTTCAAGAGCCATGTTCAAACTAAGTCCGCTA
>DATDOQ010000350.1:0-4907 GCA_035293205.1 Bacteroidia bacterium | reverse complement strand
AGGTATTCTTTGTAATTCCTGACGTTGGGTAAGGGAATCGTCATGCCGGCAATGAAAGCGCATCTTCCTTCGCCGGTCCGGGCTAACGCAAGCGGAAATCCATCACAAACGGATCTATTGGAATTATAATAATCAGGCGTGGCAGGCGTTGGTGTCACCCATCCCTCCACAACTTTTGTACCCGGTGAATTTTCGCGCGGCCAGGTTTCGATCGGGGGATAGGTTGCTGATTCAAATCCCGGGTTTACAACCAGGTTCTGGGCCGTGAGCCGGATGGTAAGTAATAAAAGCGTTGTTAGCAGGAATCTCATGTATAGGCAGGATGCATTTCAACCGCAAATTCCATACCGCGTGTGTGGGAAATTTAGTGTAATAGCTGCATTTCTAAAAAGAACAATAGAGGTAACGGTTCCTTGTGTAGTAAATTTTAGTGCGATAGAAGCATTTTTAAAAGAACCACGTAGGGAAAAACGAGGTATGCGCGGAGGCGCCCGGAGGTTTTTTCCGTTAAAGGTATGTGCGCGTGTGTGGGAAAATAAGCGCATTGGCAGCATTTTTAAAGGGGACACAGAGGCGAAAAGGAGGTATGCACAGAGTACCACAGAGGTTTTTTTCCGTGGAGTTAGGCCTGCGCATGTGTGGGAAAATATTATTTCTTACTCGCTTTCATTCTGAACCGGCGCTTAAACAATTTCAAGATTGTCCAAAGAACAAGTCCGCTTGCAAGCCACCACATGATGGTTCCGAGATAATCGCCATGGCGTGTATAAAATGTTTGCCCGCTGGTGGAAGTGATTTTTTGCCGGATCGCACCGGGAATCCACCATCCAAGCGGCTGATGAATATCGCCTCGCTGGTCAATGAAGCAGGAAATTCCCGTGTTGGCGGAACGCGCAATGCTTTTCCGGGTTTCAATGGCGCGCAATCTTCCATACAGGAGATGCTGCTTGTAACCGGGTGTATCGCCCCACCAGCCATCGTTGGTGATGATGAAAATAAAATCCGCGCCGTTGCGGATGTATTGTCCGACATATTCGCCGTAAACAGATTCGTAGCAGATCACCGGCGCAATTCCGGTTCCCTGCGGTGAATAAAAAACGGTTCTTTCATCCTGGATGCCGAGGCTGCCTCTTGAACCGCCCATGTCGATCGCGAATTTTTCAAAAAACTTCATGTACTTCGGGAAAGGCATGCGCTCAACGCCTGGAACCAGCTTTGATTTGTGGTATAGCGGAATTTCTGCGCGGCCATCAACCTGGAAAGCTGCGTTAAAAATATCGTACCATGCATTCGCCTTCGCGTATTTGCGCGCGGTGGAAGAGGGCATTTCACCGGGAAAATATTCTTTGCCAGTCGTTGCACCGCTGACAATAGAAAGTCGGGGAAAATTGGCTCGGAATTCCTGCAAACGTTTGATGCTCCAGCTATGTTGCATCGCGTGCTCCCATAGATCTTCCGTCAGCGCGGTTTCAGGCAGCACCACATAATCCGTTGATGAATCCGTTTTTTCCCCGGCAATCGCGAGGATCTGATTCAGCTGCTCCTGGAAATTTTCTCCAAACTTTCTATATGGATCGACATTTGGCTGCACCACCACCACATCAATGGCTTTAACGGTATCCGCATGCACGTCGAACCTGTAATAGCGAAAAAGTGAAATTGCAATGGGAATGAAAAACAGGAAACCGAGCGCAGACAGATAAACGATTTTACTTTTCACCGGCCGCAGTAAAGTATTCCTGTGCATGATAAGATCCGCAACAAGTACATTCAGCAAAAGTATCCAGGCGGTTCCGCCAAAAACACCGGTGCAGTCGTACCATTGGATCAGGCTGTGCATATCCGCAAATCCATTCCCGAGTGTCAGCCAGGGCCACGTTAGATCCCAGTCAAGATGAAAATACTCGAAGCTGATCCATACAGGTAAAAGACTGAAAGAGCTGAAGCGTTCCGGCAACGCGCGGCGCACTTTGTGAAAGAGCAGAAATGTGAGCGCCATCAGCAGCGAATTGGCGAGAATTGCCATCATTGCACCACCAGGTGATGCAAACCAGATCCACCAGGTTGTAAAAGCATTCCACGCGACAAAAGCGAGGTAGGCGTAAAAGAAAAGATGCCGGGCGCGTAACCGGTTGTCGGCGCTGATGGTCTGCTGGATGAGGATCAACGGAACGAAAGCGACAAACAGCAGCGGCGCAAAACCCCACGGAGGCCATGCCGCTGTGAGTAATGCTGCACTTAGAAAACTAAGAAGGAAAAGCTTGCCGCGCATAAAGTGCAAATGTACTCAGAAGCGGAGCGTGTATTCAAGCATGTTAAACTGTGAGGTGAGACGATCGATCTCCCCTGCATTCGTTTGGTAAACGCTCCGGTAACGGAGGGGATGATAAACAAACCGGAAGCCACTTTTTCGTTTAAAAAGCAGGTTGGCACTAATGGCTGGCAGAATTGCAAGGCCTTTTTCATCGGCGATGCGCAGGTAGATCAGGCTAGCGCCGATTCCAAGAGAAAGCCCAGTCTCGTCTTCCTCAGAAAGATGCGCAAGCTTTCCAAACCTGACAGTTGCCAGCGCGGGAATAACCAATGTTCCAAAAGATTTACTGAAAAAATTCGCCGACACATCAGGCTGGTAGGCTAACTCTTCAGACTCTTTCCGGCGCGCATAATAAAACCCCAAGCCGGTCTGTATGCCGAAAGAAAATTCAGCAGGAGGAAATTTATTTTTCATGAGCGGATGATAAGCTGTAAACATTCCTCCCAGGGAAAACAGTGTACGATCAACCTCTGAATTTTGCTGAACCTGGTAGGTATTACGATCCACTAATAGAATGTGGCCTTCCTGATTAACGATCATGAATCCGATGCTTGCATCACAATCGAACTGCGCAATAGTGGATAGAGGGAACAGCCACAAGAATAAAATAGCGGTAAACTTCATCATTCAATTGTAATCTTGTAAAAAAAATCGTCATAAGAAATAAATTCATGACCTGCAGCCAAAACGGTTTTATCATCCTTTAGTAACAAATAATAGAATCGGTGGTTACCGAAATCTTCTCCGCTATCTCTTAGAACGGTATGCCATGTGGCTCCCCAATTTTTGGTCATTAATAATACACCTTCGGTGGCAAGAAAACAGATTCCGTTTTCAGTGAATGTTACACAGAAAATATTGAAATCACCTTGAAAAACGGTGGTCCAGGTGGTTCCAAAATCGCGGGTTAGCTTAACCAGCCCCGAATTCATTGATCGGAACAAAATGCCATTTGGAGACATGTGTCCGGTTGTAAAGGTTGAAGTTATTGCATTGTCCAGATTGACCCATGTGAGTCCGCCATCAGTCGTTCTTAAGTAACCGGATGTGGATTCGGCAAAACCAACATTTTCGTTTAAAAAATGAATGTTATAACATGAAGGTGGCGAATAATTGACAACAAACCAGCTGCCGCCGGCGTTTACAGTTTTAAGCAGGTAATAGGGTGAAGATGAAACAAGTTTTGAGTAAGCATAGCCGCAATTTCCTTTATAAAATGAAATATTTGCACCGGTGTAGAATGTAAACGCTAAATTCCAGGTAGCTCCGCCATCTATGCTTCGATAAAGATCATTATCATCCATAAAATAGGCGGTATCGGCCTGGGGGTATTCCGGTTCGCCGACATATCCGCCGACGATATCATGTGTAAGCGTCCAGGACAGGCCCCCGTTATTCGTTTTGAAAGCCTGGTAATAATTGGAAGCGATGCCCTTTGTTCCATCATACATTTTAATGCACGCAGGTGCGCGGGTTTCAAGTAATTGAAGCGGCTGAACTTGTCCGATGTAAAAATCAGAAGGCTCCACCCGTTTCATACAGGAAACCAACCCAAGTAGAAAGGTGAAAAGAAGAATGGACGCGAATAGCCGGTGCCGCATAAGCGGATGGGATTAATTTTACCGCAAGATATTAAAATACTATTCCATATCCTGCAAATCAATTTCCGTCAGCGCGGCATCTACAAAATCTTCGTCTTTTATGGAATATCCCGGCATTTCCCGGATCAGCTCATTATCAAGATCCGCATCCGAAACCGGGTTATCATTCATAATCTTTTCGTCTTCTCTTTCGTAAGCCATATCCGCGGTTTCCTGTCCGTGATTGGCCTGAATGGCGAGGAGCGCGAGGCGGCGGGCGCGGCGGGAATGATGCATGGAACGCATAAAATTTCCCTGGATGTAAAGCTTGCGCGCAAAACGCTGGTGGGCGATGGCCCGCGCAAAATTACCGGTGTAAACTTTTCCTTCCTTTATTTTTTTCTGCGCTGCGAGTAATATGGCTGCGGTGCGGTGAACAACCCGGCGTGCATGGACCTGGTGCGTTGCCTTTTTAGTCATGACTTTGCGCTGGCTTTTTATAGCGCGCTGTCCCCATGTATCCTTTGACGTTCCAATGCCTGCAAGCATCAGAAATAAAACAACGAGCCGGGCGTGTTTCTTGTGTCTTTATTTCGTTAGGCAAGAATAAGACGCAGCTAAGCTATAAAGGTTTACTCAACTTGACCCGTATGAACAGCCTTTTAATGTTAACATAAGAATGTGAATATGAAGGGAATGTGGGAATGTGATAATGAGTGAATGAGTGAATGAGTGAATGAGCGAATGAGTGAATGAGTGAATGAGTGAATGAGTGAATGAGTGAATGAGTGAATGAGTGAATGAGTGAATGAGCGAATGAATGAGTGAATTGTGTGCCTTAGGTGAGGTAAGTGTGTGTAGCTGAAATTTGTGCTACAACAGCATTTTTAAAAAGAACCACGGGGGTAAAAACGAGGTATGCATCCGCCGCGGCGGACGCACGGAGAATTTGTGGTTTGCGGCAACGGGAGTTTGTGTGGGAAAAATTTATGCTTTAGCGGCATTTTTAAAAA
>DATDOQ010000349.1:0-8602 GCA_035293205.1 Bacteroidia bacterium | reverse complement strand
GGATCTGGAATTCTGATTGTCCTTCGAGCCTGCCGGAAGGAGCAGAAATGTTTGTTAAGCTCATCGACAGCCGAAGTAAAAAAGAGATGACTGTTGCCCATGCATACCTCGTTGAAAAAGGACGCAATGCTATCTTCACCTATTACAATAACGACCTTGCCGCATTTAAGTTTAACCCTGCTTCGGAAAATGTACTTTGGGTGGTTACAGCTGATGGCAGGCTCGCGGTTTTCGATGCGGAGAATTTCAGCAGGCTGGACCCGGCGAAGAAAAAAGCGGACCTTGTGATGGAAGTTCAGGAAGGGAAGCTTGAATCCGCGGAACAGGCGCGAAGCGTTTTGGGAATATGAAAGTAAATAAAATCTTCATTCTGGTTTTTGTCCTGTTCTGCATCATGAAAATTAATGCGCAGCAGGACACGTTTAAAGTAAAAACGGTACGACCGGAAATAACTGTATTGCCCGAAAGGCTGTTCATTTACCTGAACGAAGACAATTATTTTCAAATTAATTACAAAGGAAAACACAAGCTTGGCCGCGTGGAATGCAGGGGCGGAACAGTTGAAAAAGCTGATTCGATCTATAATGTACGGGCAACAACGGGTGTGACGGCAATACTTGTTGTTTATGAGCGTTTAAAAAACGGAACGGAACAAATAGCTTATTCACGCACCTATAAATTGTATGGCCGTGAAGTGCCGGTCGTTACCCTTGACGGCGTGCCCAATGATTCATTCGCCGAAAAATTTGCTGTGATCGCGCTCGGCCGTCTGAAAACCAAACAAAAATCCGGCAGTGACGCTTATGCCGTTACCTCTTTCGTCATGTATTTTTCTAATGGCATACAATTCGATACGCTAAAAGCCACAGGGAATCAGATGACATCAGCTATGAAGCGTCGGGTAGACGCGATGGATGTAAACAGAAAAGGCGGCGTTTTAATGTTCGACGCGATCAAAGCCAAAGGTCCGCATGGGAAGGAAATTGAATTGCCGCCACTGCGGATCTATTTGCAGGATGGACCTAAGCTCAAAGCGGGATTATAGCCTGGTCACCCAGAGGAGTTTCCAATTACAAACCCTTACAAGCATTTATATCCGTTTGTAAACGTTTAAAAACGGTTAGCTTCCTTTTTCCTTTTCACATTTGCGGCATGGAAACAAAACGTCTGAAAATGATGAATGAATTAATTATACCGGATGCAGTGCTGGTTGAAAAAATTTACTTTATAAGGAATCAAAAAGTAATGATGGACAGGGATCTTGCTGTGCTTTACGGAGTTGAAACAAAGCGGTTAAAAGAAGCTGTCAAAAGGAACATTAGAAGGTTTCCGCCTGATTTTATGTTTCAAATGAACGAAGTCGAATTTGCAAATTGGAGGACGCAAATTGCGACCTCCAATTCAGAAAAAATGGGTTTGCGCCATGCTCCTTTCTGCTTTACCGAACCTGGGGTGACCATGTTGTCTTGCATTTTAAACAGCTCGCAGTCCATTGCAGTCAATATCCGGCTGATACGGATCTTTACGCGATTACGCGAATCGCTGCTAATGCACAAAGACATACTCTTAAAATTGGAACAGCTCGAAAACCAGGTGACCGGCAACAGCGCCGACGTAAAAAAGATATTTACAGTTTTGCGGCAGCTTATCCATAAGGCTGAGAAACCCCGTAAGAAAATCGGCTATAAAACAAATTAATTTTGAAAAAATAAAAATATCCATTATCAATCTGTTTCTCTTCCTTTATCCTATAAAACTCAATACATTTAATATGAAAGCAACTGAACCCCTGGCAACAATGCCCACAGCAGAATTAAAATGGCAATTAAAGCCGGTCCCCGCCGACGGAGAAATAAACGACCTTGTTTCGCGCCTGGGCGTAAATGAAATTATTGCGCGCCTGCTGATCCAGCGGGGAATTACTAGAACGGATGAAGCGAAAAAGTTTTTTGAGCCTTCCCTGAGCGATTTACACGATCCTTTTCGCATGAAGGATATGGACAAGGCCGTAACGCGGATCGAAAAAGCGGTTGCCGCCAATGAAAAAATTCTTGTTTACGGCGATTACGACGTGGACGGAACTACTGCGGTAGCGTTGTTTTATACATTTTTAAAATCGCTTGGCGCCAATTGCGGTTATTATATTCCGGATCGTTATGCGGAAGGGTATGGGGTGTCATTCGCCGGCATTGATTACGCGCATGCGAATGGATATTCGCTCATTGTTGCGCTCGATTGCGGAATAAAAGCCAATGACAAAGTCAGCTATGCAAACGAAAAAAGAATTGATTTTATCATTTGCGATCACCACCGTCCAGGCGCGGAACTTCCGGATGCCGCCGCCGTGTTGGATCCAAAACGTGATGACTGCCGTTACCCGTATGATGAGCTTTGTGGTTGCGGCATCGGCTTCAAACTAGCGCAGGCCATTACGCAAAAGCGCGGGCAGGGAATAGAAACGATCCTGCCTCTGCTCGATCTTGTCGCCATTGCTATTGCGGCTGATATTGTTCCGCTTACCGGTGAAAACAGGATTTTAACAACCTTCGGGCTAAAGCGGATCAACGAATCGCCACGAACCGGCATAAAGGCGATGCTCCAGCTTGCGAATATTAAACGAAAAATCAACATCAGCGATATCGTTTTCATTTTCGCGCCACGCATCAATGCTGCCGGCCGTATTGAACATGGAAAAGCCGCTGTGCAATTGCTGGCCTCAACAGATGAAACGGAAGCAATGACAGCGGCTGAGCTGGTGAATAAAAACAACAACGACCGCCGTGATATTGATAAGACCATCACGGCCGAGGCGCTGGAAAAGATCGCAGCTTCCACGGAAGAACCCACAAAAAAGTCAACGGTCGTTTTTGATCCGTCTTGGCATAAAGGTGTGGTCGGCATCGTTGCTTCGCGTTTGATTGATAAATATTACCGCCCCACAGTGGTGCTTACCCAGGCGAATGGAAAAGTAACCGGTAGCGCGCGTTCGGTGAAAGACTTTGACATTTACGAAGCGATCGAAGCGTGCAGTGATCTGCTTCTGCAATTCGGCGGACATAAATATGCGGCAGGGCTTACCATGGAGCCTGACAATGTGGAAGCGTTCATTCAGAAATTTGAAAAGGTTGTTTCATCTGCGATAGGGGAGCGGAAGCTGGTTCCTGAATTGGAAATTGACGCTGAAATCTCCCTTCAACAGATCACACCTGAGCTTCTGAATTCGTTGCGCGCGTTCGGGCCGTTTGGTCCGGGAAATATGAATCCGGTGTTTCTTACAAAAAATGTCTGCGACAGGGGATGGGCGAAAATTGTTGGCGAAAATCATTTGAAATTCGACCTCCTCGAACCCGCCGATCCTTCACGTTTTTTTCCTGCGATCGGATTTGGTCTAAGTGGATTCTTGTCGAACCTCAGTTACCGGAAAGAAGTCAACGCATGTTATACGATTGAAGACAATGAATGGAATGGCAAGGTCACAATTCAATTGAATGTGAAAGATCTGAAATCTTAATTCCAAAAGAAATGAACCACGGAGACACGGAGGTACAGAGCCTAATACGAAAAAATTATGAGCAGGATGAATATTTTGAGCTGACGCATCAAATTGTTGACGCCGAATTTGTTGTCCATAAGGAAATGGGTCCGGGCCTACTGGAGTCCGTTTATGAATACTGTCTGATGAAAGAGTTTGAACTTCGCGGAATCAGCGCTGTGCATCAGGTTGAACTGCCATTAATCTACAGAGGACAACTTCTGAAAAAGAAATACACGATCGACATAATCGTTGAAGAAACGGTTCTCCTTGAAATCAAATCAGCAGAAGCCATGCATCCGCTCTATGAAGCGCAGTTGCTTTCTTACTTACGTCTTAATAAAAAGAAAATCGGGTTCCTGATTAATTTCAATGTTCCGCTCATTAAGCAGGGAATTAAAAGAATGAAAAACGGGTATTGATTTTTTCTCTCTGTGCCTGCGTGCCTCTGTGCCTCCGTGCCTCTGTGCCTCTGTGCCTCCGTGGTAATAAATTTTCTCCGTGCCTCTCTGCCTCCGTGGTAATAAATTTTCTCCGTGCCTCTGTGCCTCCGTGGTAATAAATTTTCTCCGTGCCTCTGTGCCTCTCCGTGGTTATTTACCGCTGCCTCACAATCTCAGATTCAAAATCCATCTCAAGCTGGCCGGGAAACTGGCGGAAAGTTTTCCGGTGGTGGTCCGTTAAGCCATGGGCCAGGATCGCATCGCGGTGTTCCTCCGTGGCGTACCCTTTATTATTGATCCAGTTGTAATGAGGAAATTCTTCATGAAGTCGGATCATATAATCGTCGCGATAGGTTTTTGCCAGGATGGAAGCAGCCGCAATGCTGCGGTATTTGGCATCGCCTTCGATGATGCAGGTATGCGGAATTCCTTCGTAAGGCTTAAAACGATTCCCATCGATGAGCAGATGCTGCGGTTGCTCTTTTAATTGTTGTACAGCTCTATGCATGGCGGCAAATGAAGCCCAGAGAATATTGATCTCATCAATTTCATTTACAGACAAGCTTCCCACTGCCCAGCCCACTGCCTCGGCTTCAATAATGGTGCGCAATTCACGCCGCTGTTTATCATTCAGTTGTTTGGAATCATTCAGCACCTTGTTTCTGAATTTTTTCGGGAGCACCACTGCCGCTGCAAATACGGGTCCGGCCAGGCATCCGCGCCCCGCTTCATCACAGCCGGCTTCAACAAGGTCTTTATGGAAAAAGGATTTTAGCACAGGATCGTCGCACAATTTTAGGCTGTAGGAAGATGAAAAGGAAAAATTGTTTTCAACAATCCGTCTGCACCGATTTCTCCATGCTGAGCCACAGGCGATCTGCAGTTTTATCCCACGAAAAAATTTCCCGCCGCACGATTCCTTTCGCGATTAGTAACTGGCGCAGGGAAAGATCCTGGTCCAAAGCGGCGAGCGCGCCTGCGATGCTTTCTTCTGAAAACGGGTCCGCGTAAAGCACCGCATCGCCGCCTACTTCTGGCATGGAGGTGATATTGGAAGTCAGGACCGGCACATTACAGGCCATGGCTTCGACAATCGGAATGCCGAAACCCTCGAAATAAGGAACATAAGTCAATGCTAGCGCGCCTGCTGACAGTCTGTACAGCTCGTTTTCTTCGAGGCGGCCTGTAAAAATCACATCTGATTTTGCATCAATGGATTTGACGGCGGCGTTCAGCTCTTCGTTCATCCAGTAATTTCCACCGGCGATGATCAATTTTGTGGCGGATGAATTTTTCTTCCGGAACAGACCATAAGCACGGATCAAACGGGCGAGATTTTTCCGAGGGTGCAAAGCGCCGATGTATAAGAAATAGGGTTGCCCGTTTGCATATTTTTTCCGGACCTGTTCAATTTCCTCTGTGGGTAGCGGACGAAATCCTTCAGAAGCGCCGTTATAAACAACATCAATTTTTTCCTTTGTTATTCCATATTTCTCTGCAATATCGTTTTTGGAAAATTCAGAAACCGTGCAGATGCGCGCGGCTTTTTTTGCAAACAGCGGGAAGTATTTCCTGTAATAACGGGAATAACCGGATGGAAGATCTTCGGGATAATGTTCGAAATTCAGATCATGCATCACCGGTAAACATTTTGTCGCGGTGCGCAAGGGCAAAAAGCCATCGGGGGAAAGAAAAAGATCTGGTTTTAAATCACGTAGAACACCTGCTACCGACCAGTTGAACCATAGCTTAAAAAGCAAAACACGCCGCGCAGGAGGAAAAAGTTTAACCGGGGTGATGTTCGCCGCAAAAACAAATTCTTCCGCAATCTCCCGGTCAAACAGGAAAACAAAATGCGAATCCGGGTGATTGACCGTGATCCTTTTTAATGTTTCGAACGTAAATCTCCCGATACCATCCAGCTTTCCGGGGATCAGCAGACGTGTATTGACAACGACCAACATGGGGTACGAATGTAGTAAACATGGAACAAGTTCCGGGCGTGCATCCTTCTTTCTAATTTCTCTTCAATATGTTATTGCTTACTTTTATGGCCTTGAAAAACATCATTAAATTTTTTCTTCAGAAGCTGCTTGGCTTTCCCAACTATCTCTATTTTTTTGCATGGTACAAAGTGAAAACATTGCGCAGCGACCGCCGGGAAAATGATTTTTTTGCATTTCTGGATTTGCTTCCGCCGGATGGGATTGTGTTGGATATCGGCGCTAATATTGGCATCATGACGGTTCACCTGGCGAAGCATGTTACAAATGGAAAGGTGATCGCCTTCGAGCCCATCCCGGACAATGTTAAAACCCTTGAACGGATCATCCGGAAATTTTCGATAAAAAATGTTGCTGTTGAAGTCTGCGCGCTGGGCGACCGCGCGGGTAGGATTGAAATGGTGATGCCGGTTGAAAGCGGCGCAAAGCAGCAGGGATTGAGTCATGTTGTTCATGATTCGATTACAGAAAGAAATGAAGGTTTACGGTTCCCGGTTTCGCTGAAAGTTCTTGACGAATTTGAATTCGCAAAGCAGGAAACGCCCCGCATCACCGGCATCAAAATGGATGTTGAAAATTTCGAATGTTTTGTGCTTGCCGGCGCGCGCGAATTGCTGGCAAGGCATCAGCCGGTACTTTATCTCGAACTCTGGCCGAATGAGAACCGGCACATTTGTTTTGAAATTGTCAAAAAGCTGGATTATACTATTTATGTCAATACAAACGGCCGTCTGGAAATTTTTGATCCTGCAAAGCATAAGAAGCAAAATTTCATCATGCGCTTTGCGAAATCTTCGTAAATCAATCAGGCATAGTTCAACGTCACTTCGCTCTTCCTTGTCCGCCTACGTTCCGATAGCTATCGGAACGTAGGCGGGCATTCTCCTTTCAAATTGGTACTTTTGCTGCCCCATGCAGAAGCAGTTCGTCACCAGCCTTAGCATCCTTCTTTTCCTGAACCTGCTGATCAAGCCCTTCTGGATCCTCGTCATTGAGCCAAATGTTCAGGATGAAGTTGGCAACGCGGCCTATGGCGAATATTTCGCGCTTTTCAATTTTTCTTTCCTGCTGAACATCCTGCTTGATTTCGGCATCACCAATTTCAACAACAAAAACATTTCGCAAAACAGCCAGCTGCTGACCAAACATTTTTCAGGTCTCCTGCTGCTGAAGCTGTCACTGGCGCTGATCTATATCGTTGTAACGATAATCGTAGGCTTGCTCATTAAATACGATGTGCGGTTTACCCGTCTTCTCCTGATCCTCGGGTTTAACCAGTTCCTGATCTCGATGGTTCTTTACCTGCGATCCAATCTCCAGGCTTTGCATCTTTTTAAAACAGACGCCTTTCTCTCGGTGCTCGACCGCGTGCTGATGATCGCAATCGTGGCCATGATGCTTTGGACGAATGTTTTTCCTGGAAGAATGGATGTGATGGATTTTGTGTACGCGCAAACGGTCGGCTATTTTCTCACTGTAGTGATCGCGTTTTTCGCAGTCATCCGCAAAACGCAAAAATTCCGGATGAAATGGGATTGGCCATTTTCACTCATGATCCTGAAAAAAAGTTTTCCATTTGCAGTGCTTGTTTTGCTGATGACTTTTTATAACCGGGTGGATTCTGTCATGCTTGAACGCATGCTGCCGGCAGGTGATCCGGCAAAAGTGGAGCAGTTGCAACAATTGCGCGATCCGACGCAGATACATGACATCGCGGAACACGAGGAAAAGCTGGCGCTTGAAAAAGAGCTGGAGCATACCGGGCCCGAACAGGCGGGTTATTACGCGAAAGCATTCCGGCTGCTGGATGCGACCAACATGATCGCTTATCTTTTCAGCATACTGCTCCTGCCCATGTTCTCGCGCATGCTGAAGTTCAGGGAATCGATCGAGCAGCTCGTCAAGCTTTCATTCACCATGCTGATGACACTTGCCATTATGGTTGCGGTTGGTTGCGCGTTTTACAGTAGGGAAATTATGGAATTGCTATACGGCAAAACTTACATGGGCGATGTGCCCCTGATCTTCCCTTTGCTGATGACTTGTTTTGTCGCCATCTCCACCACTTATGTATTCGGTTCATTGCTGACCGCAAATGGAAACCTGCGCGCGCTCAACCTGATGGCTTTGTCGGGAATGACGATCAATATCGGGCTCAACTACGCATTCATCCGCATTTTTAACCTCGAAGCAGTAGGAACGGCTATCTCCAGCCTTTGCACACAAATGCTGACTGCCACGGTCCAGGTATTCATCGTGCAGGCAAAATTCCGGTTCCGCATCAACTGGCGTTTAATTACAACCTTGTTCGTTTATGCTGCCGGCGCAATTGCCATTGCCAACCTCTGCCACACCTATCTCATTCGCCCCGAAACAACTTTGGGATGGATCCCGGGATTTATTGCAATGGTGTTAATTACCTCTGGCTGGGCATTTGCAATACGGCTCATCAGTATCAAGGGAATGGTCCGCATCCTTAAATACGGTTGAGCTTCATCGGGAATGACTCTTCGTTGTATGGCTGATTTCCATGTTCCACGCGCATTCCCCAAGGTCGCAAAAGAATAACCCCAGAACAATATCTTGTTTCCCAATCCGTTACAGTAATCTGCGCCATTGGGGAT
>DATDOQ010000348.1:0-2111 GCA_035293205.1 Bacteroidia bacterium | reverse complement strand
GCTGAAAAGCGGAATGGTGTAGCCGTATTTCGCCGAGTCGAGATAAACGCGGCTATTCGTCTTTTCCACGTTGTGAAAGGAAACAACTGAAAGATCGTTGATAAAAAGCATGTACTGCCGGAGCAGCGGGAGGTCGAGATTCAGGTCCTTGCGGATGATCTCGAGCGATTTGTCATCCGAGCGTTGTCCCATCCGCATGCGCGCCGGATCGCCGGGCAGCACATTAAAAAGTAAAAACACGACGGTAACCACCCCGAAAATTACGAGCAGTCCGTAAAAAAGCCGTTTGAAGATAAATCTGATCACTGGGTTATTTTCCGTACGCTTCCATCGCTTCAGCGAAACCTGGGATGTCATTCGCGTGCCACATGGCCACTGCCACACCGTCTTTCAGCATCACCAGTCCCGGATTGGAGCGGATGATGGTTTTCAGTGCCGTGCCGTCCACCTGGAGCATCGGGTATTTCGCGCCCGTTTCTTCCCGGAACAAAGCATTTTTTTCTGAACCGGAATTGGAAAGTCCGTAAAAAACCACGTTGCTCTGTTGCGCATCCTTGTAAAATAAATTCACTTTTCCCATTGCAGCGCGGTCTGCCTTGTCAATGTCTTCCATGATCAGAAAGAATACAACTCCTTTCAAACGCAGTATGCTGTCGTTGAAATTTTCTCCTGTTTCCGGATCTGCCAGGCCGAAGTCGAGGATAGTGGCATCGCAGGTTCCTTTCCACACATAATGATCATGCCGGCAATAATAATTATAGGTTGAATCGGGGAAGGAATCATTCATCGACGTTGATCTGAAATGAACCATCTTGCCGGTCCCGGCCTGTTGGTAATAATAGGTGATGATGACCGAATCCCGTTTGCAGCCGGAGGTAGCCGGATCTTTTTTCTGCATGGCTTCGTACCAGTTCGTGCCGATTTTATAAGGACGAAAATCTATAATTGGCAGGTGCCTGTACGTGTAAACCGGGAAAGCAAACGATAGGAAAAGTCCGGTCCCGGCAACGGCTGCCATTACAATTCCGTTTTTGATCAGCGGCCGGATATGATGTTCGCCGACAAAAAGAATGGAGATGAGAATTAAAAGTATCAGGTCTTTCCAGAATGATTCCCATGGTGTAAGCGGGATGGCATCGCCGAAGCAGCCGCAGCTCGTCACCTTGTTGCAGCAGGCGCTGTAAAAAGTGAGAAAGCTGAAGAAGATGATCATCGCCAGCAACAGCAGCAGCGTCCAGCGCACCTGTATTCCTAATAACAAAAATAAGCCGAGCGCCATTTCCAATCCGCAAATCAGTATGGCAAGAAAAAGTGAATGATGCGCGAAATATTCATTCAGCTTTTTGAAGAAGGTTTCTTCGTGTTGTAACTGCGGCTCCACATAATTCGGATCCGCCGCTTTTTTTGCTTCGAGCTCAGCCCGTTTTTGTTCATCGGCTTTTCGTTTCACAACTTCCTGCTCGCAGGGGATTCCTGTGGTTTGCGCGGCCACCTGCATGTCGCAGCTGAAACCCTGGCCGAATACTTCAAAATATTCTTCGAGCTTGATGCTGAAACCAACGGGGTCATTGGCTTTGATGAAACCGGAAAAAATAAATAGTCCGCCAACGGCAATCCGGACAATATGCGTGAGTATGGCGAACCGCCCGAAAAACATGGGCAGGTTGATGATGAGCACCAGCAGGACAAGCACGCCCAACAGGTACATTTTATTGAAGCAGGGCGGACAAAGAAAATAGAAGAGCGCGGCAAGGCCCACAGAAACGAAAAATCGGAACAGACGGCTTCGGAAAAACTGCATAGAGTACGAAATACGAATTATGAAAGTACGAATTACGAAATTATGAAAAGTACGAATTACGAAAAGTACGAATTACGAAAAATGAATTATGAATTTGTGAGGTGACTTGCAATAGGTTTTCCTGCTTGGTAACATTCGGGTATGTTCAGAAGTGATTTAACCACTGAGGTAAAAAGGAGGTATGCACTGAGGTTCACGGAGGAATATTATTATTTGTCGCGATAAATATCGCGATTTGGAATTTTCTACAGCCCCGTTGCCTCTAACCGAATCAGTGTAAAGATAGCGTAATTGATTATATCGTAATAGT
>DATDOQ010000347.1:0-2249 GCA_035293205.1 Bacteroidia bacterium | reverse complement strand
GGAAGCCGCTAAAAAAACTTTTGGGGCATAACCTGCCAGCAAATAAAAAATGTTACGCGCATTTCCTTCAACCGCGGTAAGACCAACTCTTATCAAGAGCGGTATATAAAGTTCAACCGTACGCAGCTTATGCGTGTATCCAAAACTTCCATCGTAAAAAACGGAATGGTTCGGTGCAAAATAATACGTGTTAAATGAGGTTGCCTGCGTCATTAATTCCAGTCCGGCATGAAAATGAATGCTCTGGTCGGGGAAATAATGAAAGCGAAACATGCCGTTAAACCCCGGGCGCGGGTTTGCTTTTTCACTGTGCCGCGGGTCTGTCTGGAAAAAGGAGATCATGCTTCCGCCTGCCAGACTGAACCCGTACGCAGGGCCGGGCGTGCGTTTCATGGGATGAACCGGGTTCGCAAATAAATGGTTCGCGAGAAAAAACGATAAAATTATAAGGGCAGTCTTTTTCACTTTTTTACAAATACATTCTTCCCGGCTACATACGTTGACAATACAAGGATGCCTGGTATTTCATTGACCGGACAGGCAAGGGGATCTTTGTCCAGAATAATAAAATCCGCAAATTTTCCGGCTTCGATGCTGCCTTTTTCATTTTCTTCAAAGTTCGCAAATGCAGCCCAGATTGTCATGCCGCGCAATGCTTCCCAACGGGAAAGCGCGTTTTCCATTTGAAATCCGCCCGGAGGAAACTGTCGGAGATCCATTCTTGCAACGGTGGCATAAAAGGTGTGCATCGGATTGATGCTTTCTACGGGAAAATCTGTTCCAAGCGCGACCATTCCGGCTGAACCAAGAAGAAATTTATACGCATAAGCTGTGCGCGCGCGTTCAGGGCCCAGCCTTTTCTCCGCCCAGTACATATCGCTTGTAGCGTGGGTCGGCTGAACAGATGGAATAATTCCTGAACGTCCGAACAACATCACATCTTCTTCGGCGACGACCTGCGCATGTTCAATACGCCAGCGACGATCTTTGGAAATGGAATCAGGAAGAATTTTCGCATAAAGATTCAGGATAAAGCGGTTGGCTGAATCGCCGATGGCATGTGTACAGACCTGGAAATTTTTCTGCGCGAGCAATGTCATTTTTTCTTCGAAATGCTTTGGGGTGTTCAGCAAAAAGCCTTTCCAGCCTGGTTGATCGGAATAATTTTCCAGCAGGCAGGCGCCGCGCGAACCCAGGGCGCCGTCTGCGTAAAATTTAAACGATCGCACATTTAAATAATCGGTTTTATAGGGCCCTGCTGCAACGTAATGCTTGTAATTCGGAAGGCTGTCGGTGAGCATGGCATAAACGCGCATCTGCAAATCGCCTTTTTTCTGAAGCGCGTCAATGGTTTCTATCTGATCTTTCATCAGCCCGGCGTCCGTAACAGTTGTCAGGCCCACTGCAAAACAATTAGCCTGCGCGGTCAACAATGCTTCGCGCATCTGAGCGGCACTGGGTGGTGGAATGACTTTTTCCACTTGTTCAACCGCGTTGTCAATGAGAATTCCGGTTAAACTTTCGTCCGATTCAACGGGCGCATTTTTTTCACGGCGCACCAGAATTTCCCCGCCAGTGATCTTTGTATCATAATGAATATTTGACCGCTTAAGAGCCGCCCCATTCACAAGCGCCGCATGTCCGTCAATGCGCTTCAGAATTACAGGGCGATCAGGAAACATGCTATCGAGCCGGCGCCTGTCCGGAAAAGTTTTGTCCGTCCAATCATTCTGATCCCAACCACGCCCAACGATCCAACCGGATTTCGCCGTTTTTGCAAATTCTTTGACGCGGTTGATTACTTCATCAAACGAACGAGTTCCTACCAGATTACATTGCTGAAGTCCGAGCCCGTAACCTAAAAAATGACAATGCGCATCAATGAATCCCGGAAGAATTATTTTTCCGCCGGCATCATAAACAGAATCCGCTTCGTAGAGGTAAGAAATGCTTGAATCCGTTCCAACGGCAACAAATTTTCCATCCCTGATAGCAAAACTTTCCAGTACTGCAAATCCACCGTCAACCGTATAAACTTTCGCATTTTTTACGATAAGATCGGCGTGCATTTTTCCGTCACCGCAGGAATTTAAGAAGAGGAGAAGAAATCCGCCTACGCTGAAGCTTCGGCGGACAAGGGAGATCCGCCTACGCTGAAGCTTCGGCGGACGAGGGAGGAGAAGCCCGCCTACGCTAAAGCTTCGGCGGACAAGGGAGATCCGCCTACGCTGAAGCTTCGGCGGACAAGG
>DATDOQ010000346.1:0-9403 GCA_035293205.1 Bacteroidia bacterium | reverse complement strand
TGAAGCCGCTACATGGACTTATCTGACGACTGTAGCCGATGCGCTTGGGGTTATTTTAATCGCCGCCGCGGGCAATGATGCGACTTCCACTCCTTATTATCCGGCAGCGTCAAATCACGTGATCGCGGTAGGAGCAACGGAATCAAATGACACTAAAGCGAGCTATTCGAATTATGGTTCCTGGATTGACCTGATGGCGCCGGGTTCGGGCATCTACAGCACTTTGCCAGATGGCGGAGATTCGTATGGCACTTTATCCGGCACGTCCATGTCATGTCCGCTGGTGGCAGGCGTCGCTGCACTTATTTTATCCACATCACCTTCGCTGAATCCATCACAGGTGGAAGTTTTACTTGAAGGCGGTTGCGAAAATATCAGCCCGCAGAATCCAAACTATCCCGGGCAATTGGGCGCCGGAAGACTGAACGCCTATTTTTCCCTTTCACCGATGGCTACGTTTGGTCAGCAACCTTTAGCCGCGACGCTGCAAGTTTTTCCGAACGTCGGCGATGGACTTTTCCAAATAAAATCTGACCGGAATTTTCACGAACAATTGGCGGTAGAAATTTACAATACAGCCGGTATTAAAGTGGACGCGGTTACTTTGCCCGCGCCATCGGAAAGCGGTTTGATCGAATTGAATCTGCGTGAGCGCTTACCGGATGGGGCTTACATACTGCGTTTCTCCGATAAATCGGGTCCGCTGCAAAGTGTGCGGGTGATTATCACGGCGGCTAATTAACAGCCACAGATTACAGCCACGGATTACGCGAATTACACGGATTATTTTCGCGGATTACAGCCGCGGGTTATGCGAATTAACGAGGATTATTTTCGCGGATTACAGCCACGGATTACCCGAATTACACGGATTATTTCCGCGAATTACGGCCACGGATTCCGCGAATTACACGGATTATTTCCGCGGATTGCTATATAGATACGAAGTAGTTTATTTCATCCATCACTAATCGTAACTTGTGATTCGTGTAATATTTATCCGCGCTAATCCGCGTAATCCGTGGCAAAAAAAGACACAAAGTTGGTAGCCACGAAGACAGGAAGTACACGAAGCTAAGTCACGAAGAAGTTTGTTTCATTCCGTCACGTTCATACCTGGTTTTCCGTGTAATCTTCATCCGTGTTAATCCGTGTAATCCGTGGCACCCAAATCGCGTGCTGCTTTAAAGAAGTCTCGTTAATACTGTGAGCGCCGATTTCCGCTTCGTGTCACTTTTAACGCAGAATTTTCCATGGCGCCTGCTCATTATTGCGTCCCTAAGGGACTTGAAATTTTGTAACCCGGTTTTTTACCAATATATAGTTCCTACGGAACTTTTTAAGTTAAACGATATAATTTTTGTCTAATAGAAATTAGGGGGCCGGCTCCGTTAGGAGCCTTATATCGGTAAAAGCAACCTCCTCCTATAAAAAAGTGCCGTAGGCACGTAATATAAGTGCGCGTTACCAGGTAATGTAAAAATTAATGAATGAAAGCGCTGAACGCACAGGTCATCGAACCATTTCCGCAAAGCATCGAAATAAAAACTGAAACGGGCCAAATGGCGGTTAATATTGTGTGGGAAAATCCGTTAAGTACGAAATACGAATAATACGAAATAGTACGAAATACGATAGTACGAAATACGAATAAGACGAAATAGTACGAAATATGAAATATGAATAGTACGAAATACGAATAATACGAAATAGTACGAAATACGAATAAGACGAAATAGTACGAAATACGAAATATGAAATATGAATAGTACGAAATACGAATAATACGAAATAGTACGAAATATGTTGAATGGTAATTGAAAGTTATGAGAAATGTTAATACGTTTATCCTGCTTTTATTTACACTTTTAGCTGCGCCGGTTGCGGATGGCTGCAGGAAAGATTACCGCGACAATCTTTTAAAGATAAAGCCGGAACATTTTCTGAGCGATGATAAATACAACCGGCTCGATGTGGAGCTTGTTTTTGTTCAGGGTTACGGACCCACACAACAAACGGTCGCGCACATTACCAATTTTTTAACTGCGCGACTGAACAAGCCATCCGGCATTAACATCACCAGCCGCGAGATAAGTCCGACGGGCAGAGGCAGCGTTTCATCAGAAGACCTTCGTGATCTGGAGAAGCAGCACCGCACAAAATTCACGAAAGGCAAAACACTGGCGGCATTTTTCTTTTTTGTGGACGCGCCATTTTCCGGAAACAGCGGGAACGAAAAAACGCTCGGTGTCGCTTACGGCACTACTTCCATGGCGGTGTTTTCGCAAACCGTTTACGAATATTCAGGAGGCTTCGGTCAGCCCAGCCGCTTTACGCTTGAAACCGCTGTCGCAGAGCACGAGATCGGGCATCTGCTCGGACTTGTTGACAATGGAACTGACATGAAAACCTTTCACCGCGATGAGTCGCATGGAAAACATTGCACAGAGCAAAACTGCCTGATGTACTATCAGGTCGAAACCAATAATATCCTTTTGAACATTCTGCAAAATAATATTCCGGAGCTGGATCAGAATTGTTTGAATGATTTAAAGGCTAACGGCGGGAAATGAGTACGAAATACGAAAAAATGAAAGTACGAACCCGATAGCCATCGGGTACGAATAATGCGAAATGGTACTCTAAAAAAAGTTGGCGGAAAAATGTGTTAATGTGCGAATGTGTTAATGTGGAATGTGTTAATATGCTAATGTGAGAATGTGGCGGAAGATTGAAAGATTGAAAATTGAAGATTGAAAAAATGTTTATTGCAAATTTCTAATTAGTTATTGCGTTGACAAATTTGAATACCCTCCGTGCGCCTCTGTGCATACCTCCGGATTACCTCCGTGGTTATCTTCCTTCTGGACGTCCTGAAAATTAAGCGCAATAATTGAAAATTGCTTTTTCCTCTATTTTCCCATTAACCCCATTAACCCCATTTTCCCATTTATTTCCCGATCCGAGTGCAATGTCGAAGGGTGACTAATTGCCTATTGCTAAAGCTCCAGCTGCCCATGCTCACCTTCGGCGTATTTGCGTCCGGTGACGGCGGCTTTGAGATAAGAAAACAGCTCCACCATTTTGCTGACATCATTATCCCAGTAAGAAGCGGTGGAAGGGGAGACCCGGATTAAAATAAGTTCCGGATCGTTATGCCCGTTTGGAAACCAGGTTTTGAGCATCGACGACCAGAGCTCTTTGTTTTTTATTTTATCGCGGATGATCACAGCGTGGCCGCTCACTGAGAGGAATTCATCTTTTGCGGGATGTGAAAATGAAAGACAAACTAATCCTTCTTCGCCTAACTCGAGGCAAAGATCACTCAGCCGGTTGGCGAAAAACCAGAGATCGCCGTTCTCATCCACATCGAGCACCACCATGGGGCGGCTGCGCATATTGCCACTGATATCCGTTGTGCAAAGCATGCAGATCTTGATGGATTCGGCAAGCTCCGTCAGCTTGTCCCAGGCACCTTTATTCCGAAGTTGTTTTTCCATGTTATAAAAGATAAAATTCAGAAATACATATTAGGTTGTTCAATGCGGGCGTTGCGGCGGTAGTAACGGATGATGAGCCAGGAGAGCGACCAGCAGAAAAGAAATACCGCGATCACCAGGGCAAACAGCGCTACATCGCGGTGCAGGACCTGGTTCTCCACGTAAATTCCGGCGAATACCCACGCGAATACAAGTGTAAAAAGCCAGTCTTTCAGCAAAAGGCTGAACACGATACAACCAACAAGCATGGCCGCGAGCCAGGCGATGGTATTGCCATCCTGAAATATCAGGTCACTGTTGATTTTCGAAGCAACCAACCAGGTGGAAAGACTGATGATGGATAAATAAGCGGTCCAGCCGAGGTAAAGGCCGAATGGAATTTGAAAAACGGGAGGGTCACCCCAGCGGATTCCGCTTTTTGCGCGCAGGAAAAGGATGATCGTCGAAAACAGCCATGCGAGCTGGATGATGGCTGCGAGGCCGAAGCTGCCCAGGCTGAAAACGACAGTATAACACGTGCTCAGTATTCCGGAAATGATCAGGGGAAGTGCAAGCTCATCGTACACCGGCTTATGGCGTTGCCAAGGAAGCACCTGGCAGGTGGCATACACTAGCAGACAAAAATTAATCAGCCAGTTGAGCTTAAAAACAAACGACGCAGGAATGACCGGGCCGGCGAACCTGCCAAGGATTTCTTCCGGCGAAAGAAGTTCGGCGGGGAAAAACCGGTATAAACTGTTGAATAAAATAGTCAGCAGCACTACGGCAAAAGCAGTGTACCGCAGTCGTAAATACTTGGCTATCGGTGTCATCCGGAGAGGAAAATTTTTCTTTTACCCGGATAATGTTGCAAAAAGCGGGCAGGAATGGAAAAGGATTTTGGAAGCAAGGCCAATGCAAACGACCGGCTTAAAAAACCCGGGGGATTTCCCATTTTCAGAAAAAACAGGCCCAAAGCAGGCATTTTTGCGGACATTTGATTTACAGGCTCCTACAGTTCCGGACAAGGCCGAACCTTCGTTACAACGTAGATTTGCTTTCAGAAAAACCGGAAATAGTGAATTGACTGGGATTGAGAAAGGTGTAAATTGCGGAATGTTTGATGGGGGTTTAAAAATGGAGTTCGATTCTCTCCGGCTCCACCCAAGTTTTTTGCAAATCCAAAAATGCCAGGGACATACATTGTAGAAGCCGATATCGGAACAGTAGTAGGAACAAAGGGTGAAACGGTTATTCGAGCAGTGGTTGGAGCTGATGGGAAAGTAATAACAGCATTTCCCGTAAAATAGAACAGTAAATGAAAATAACATTTTCAATTACCTATGTGCCAGACAAAGAATTTATGCAAACGCAATCTAGCTATGCAGATATTTCGTGTTTTGTTGAAGGAAACTTTCAAATAAATATTAATGAACAAATTTTTTTTAGTCAAACTGAATTCCCAATTCTTGAGTTTGCAATGGCAGCTAATACATGGTTAGAAGCTATTGACAAAAATTCGAATGATGTTTTTAAATTTGAATCTATTGATCACAAAGGGCCAATTTTAATATTTGAAAATGCAGGAAATAGTAAATTATTGATTAGATCTGAATTTCCAGAAAAAAAAGTGTCTCCTTTGTTGAATAAGTACGATGTCACAAAAGAGCTAAAGGAATTTATTGATAATGTAAAGGATTCTTTGACAAAGGGCTAATTCAAACTTAGGACGTCGTTTTAACCACGTTTTAGGGATGAAGTTACGAATCTGATTTTGTTAAAATAAAAAAATTCTTTCAACATGATATTGAAAAAAGGCGTTGTCGGGAATTATTCCTGCAACTCGATTTTTTTTTGGCATGAAGTTACGAATTATAGAGTGTAAAAGCTTGTTTCTCGAAAATCCAATTTTACCCAGCGAAGTTCGACGCCAATACCTACACGCTTACCAACTCCGCTTTGATTTTTTCTTTTTTGTTTGGTTTCTTGCATAAGCTGTGCAAGATCGTAAAGCCGCATAAGCCTGGGGGCGGCATAAGCGAGCAGGACCAGTGGGAATACACCTGGTATAGCCGCTGAAGGAACTGGGTGAAAACATGAAGCTTGCCAGACTAAGGCGCAGATTGAGCACCGGGCAGGTAGCTGAGCGGGCCGGCATCAGTCGGGCTACACTGTGGCAAGTGGAAAAGGGAGCGCCAACGGTAGCGATGGGGACTTATTGCCAAATTCTATTTGTATTAGGACTTGAAAAAGATCTATTGAAAGTTGCGGCAGATGATATTTTAGGAAGGAAATTGCAGGATGCCGGATTGATTGTGAAAAAAAGAGCGCCAAAGAGGAAAATATAAATGAGCAGCAGGAAAAAAAATTGGTAGGGGGAGCTACAATTAATCCACCTTCAACGAATCACTAAGCGCTTTTACAAATTCCGGCGGGACAGGGGCGCCATAGCCGGCGGCTTTCTCTATATCCTTTTTTGCTTTCACAAAATCGCCGGTGTGAAAAAATGCAATTCCGCGATTGAGATAAACTCTTGCAAGCGTTGAATCCATGCTCAGTGCTTTGGTATCATCGGCAATGGCATTTTCATAATTTTTCAGCATTCCGTGAGCTTCGCCGCGTCGGCTGTAATAATCGGCGTTATTTGAATTAAGCTGTATCGCATTATTAAAATAAGCTACCGTTTGGTGATAATCCTTGCGTTCGAGATAAATGGTGCCCAAAATATCATGAAAAAAAGAATTGGAGGGCACTTCAATGGTTCCTGCTTTGGCATACGAAAACTCATCCTTGTAAACAGGCAGGCGCATGATGGTCTTTATTCCTAAAGCTAGAATAAGCAGCACAAGCATTCTTCTCAGCCACGTTTCCGGCACCGGAATATTTACCTGCGATAAAAAAAGCAGGGCACCCGGCAAAGCTGTATAAACGCGGTGCTCATAATGTTCGCCATTTCCATTCACCGCGCCTGTCCAGGCAGGCAGGGCAATAATTATGAAGAACCAAACAAGTCCAAGCAATGCAAGGTTTTTATTCTTCACACCATATTTTATCACAAGTCCGGCGATTGCGAGCATAAGAACGGCGTAAGGCCAAAGGATGGTGTGAGCGAGCAGGGGCATTACAGATTGCTGAACCGGCAAAAGAATTTTACCCGCATGCAAAAGCAGGCCGGAGAAAAAATCGGCAATGCTGTTTTGATTGAATGTGGTCAAAAAAGGCGCAACGTTTTCAATTGCCTGGATGCGCATGAGCCACCAGGCTATAGGTATCAAAATCCAAGCGCCGCAAAATGCCACCAGCGTGGTTTTCCTTTTTTCCTTCGCGAAAAACAAAAACAGCAATAAAAAGATGGCCGGCAGCAGGATAGCGCTTTCTTTCGTAAACAGCGCGCAGGCAAAAAACAGCAAATGAAAAACAAGATGATGTATTTTCCTGCCAGTGATGTAGCGCAGCAAAAAAATGCAGGACAGCAAAACAAACGCGGTAAGCAAGGTATCGTTCCTTCCCGGTACCCAGGCAACCGCTTGAACATTGATAGGGTGGACTGCAAAAATGAGCGCGATGAGCAGCGCGTTTATTCTTTCAAATCCGAGTAAAACAAAAAAACGGAAAAGCAGCAAACTGCAAACGATATGCAGCAGCACATTGGTAAGGTGGAAATTAAATGTCGAGCCGTTTCCTGCCAGCATATCCATCATGAATGAAACGTTGAGCAGGGGACGGTAATACAAACCGAGCATTTGGGCCTTAAACAACGCGGGCAGGTGGGAAAGATCAGAAAGACCTCTTTTTTCAGCCGTTATGATCCAGCGTTCATCGGCGGGCGAAAATCCATACCACAGCGTGACGCTGTAAAGGATGGCGCAAGTGGCGGCCAGCAAAAAATAGGGCCACCAGCGGGTTGTGTACCATTTTGCTTTTAAATCTGCGGGAAGTGTTAAGGTTTGGGCTCGGGGCATTCGCAAATCAAAAATACTTTATTCTCCAATTATTCCGGAAACTTCCGCCGGATTAAAAAACCTGTAAAAGCAAGCAGAATTATTGCCACGATTATAACTGCAATAAAGATCCATAAAGCGGCAACGGTTCCGTTACCGGCAATAAAATCTTTTACTCCATGAGCCAATTTATTTGATGCAAAAGCGCATAATCCAAACAGCGCGTAAAAAAGCGAAGTAAGCTTGCGAGGCGCATACCGGCCAACAATAGCATATGCGGGAATGACAATTAATAATTCTGCCGCCAAAAGGCTAGCGGGTGCTGCAGGATTACACGGGCCCATCATACGGTTGAAAATAACCGCCAAGAGGCAAAACAGGAATCCAAAAGCGGCAGAAAACAGGATGTTAATTTTGGAAAAATGCCAAAAACAAATAGCAAGGGTCAGTGAAAACAGGATGGTCGCTGTTGCGATCAACAGTTCCCCGATATGAGGTAATGGGCAGCGGGTCCATATACCTGCCGTGAGAACCTGGTAAATTGTCCAGAAAACAGGAAGCAAAAAAAGCATGGATATAAGGGCAATCCAACCACCGGTATGATTTTCTGAAGGCGAGTTCCTGTGATCTGCATAATTTGTTTCAAACCGCCGGAAATTTAAAAAAAGCGGAATGATGCTTAACAAGGAGATAAGCGCAACGGAATTAAATAAGAGTTGAAAATCAGGCGGCGTGGAATTCGCCAGCGAGCCGGCAAAGAAAGGGGCAATAAACGCCCCCAGATTGATCGCGATATAAATCAGCGCGGCGCCGGAAGCCATAAAATGTCGTTTTCCGTGAAAAATAGCGGCGTATTGAGCAAAAAGATTTGGTTTCGTCAGACCAGTAGATAAAGCGAGCAGAACAAGTCCGGCATATAGGAATTCCGTTTGTGGGACCGCAAGAAAAAAGCAACCGGCGGCTTGCAAAATTGCGCCCAGGATAAGTGTCCGGATGGGCGTCAGTAAAAAATCGCCGGCAAGCGCGCCGAGAAAAGCCAATAAATAGATCGAAACTGTAAAATTGCCATAAACTGTGGAAGCGTCCGTTCCCGTGAAACCAGGAAATTCAAGCATGTAAATAATTAAAACAGCGCGGACGCTATACCAGGTAAATCGCTCTACGAAAGAATACGCGCTTAACCCAAGTATTCCTGACCAGGGCATCGTCAAGGGATTTGTAGCGTTTTCAGATGGGGTATTTGGATATGACATAAGGGGCTAATATAGGATATTTGGTGACTGTCGGCTTATTCTTGAATGGTTTATAATTAATATTATGTTAAACAGCCGCGCACAGCAGCACAATCGCTTACGCGCTTAGTTGCGGATTTTGCAAATAATTACAGGGAATCAGTCACGCAACTTTCCGCGCCCACACTTGCACCGCTCCGCGAATGTGATACTTTAGCGGGATGAGCGGCGAAAAAATATTAGATGACCTATTAAGGCTTTTGGCAAAGGAGCCTGATTTTATCATGCCAAACGTTCTGAGGGAAAAAGCCCTAACAATTGGAATTATAAATCAGGTAGGATTTAATGATGCAGTCGAACGACTACTTACCGAAGGATATATTGACAATCAAAAGTTGCCTATAGCATATAAAATAAACGAGAAAGGGAAAAGATTTGTATTTAAAAACGGCGGCTATAGCGGAGCAAAAACAAGGAAAATAATTCAAATAGGAATAAATGTCGCCAACTTCTTAATAGCCGTAGCCGCATTAGTTGTGGCAATTATAGCAGTTTGCAAAGAGCAATAGATAAGGCCGCCACAGAAACAGCAAAAGTGAGGTACGGCAAGTCTCTCAATAAGAATGCCTCCACCCCATACCTCTCGCACACCAAAACTTTTTTTGTTTTTTTCATCCGCTTTACTTCTGCTTTCAGCAGAAACGCGGATGAAAAAAAGCGACGGAAGGCCGGATAGCCGCAAATCCTTCGG
>DATDOQ010000345.1:0-3488 GCA_035293205.1 Bacteroidia bacterium | reverse complement strand
AACATTGAATAAAATGAAGCGACTTCGTACACTTCGATCGGCTGAATTTTGAGGATAGAAGCGACATAATCCATTACCGGCGCGTCGAGCCAGCCGTCAAATTCCATTTGCGCGAGATGCAGGATAGGAATGATCGCGGACTTGTGCTTGCCTTCCGGGTAGCGTTTCATGATGCGCTGTACAAGCGCCAGGGTTTCTTCAGTAAATTTTATCTCTTTAGCCACGTATTACAAAGATTAGGACTTCAAATTACCAGCTGCGATTAGTCTGAGGCACAAAAACAAAATTCCTTCGTGTCTTTTCTTCGTGTACTTTCTGTCTTTGTGGCTGCCATCTTTGTGTCTTTTTCAGCCACGCCTGCCTGCCTGCGCACTGGCTTCGCGGCGGCTGGCAGGGATTACACGAATTTACACGAATTCTTTTCGCGGATTATTATATAAAAAGTTTATGCGTCCAACTCACCGGCGATCACATTCATGCTTGACATGGTTAGGATCGCGTCGGAGAGCATTCCGCCTTTTATGATTTCGGGGTAAGCCTGGTAATAAATGAAACAGGGCCGGCGGAAGTGCAAACGGTAAGGCGTACGTCCGCCGTCGCTGATGAGGTAGAATCCAAGTTCGCCATTGCCGGCTTCCACTGCGTGATAAACTTCACCGACCGGAACTTTGGTTTCACCCATCACCAGCTTAAAATGGTAAATGAGCGCCTCCATGTTATTATACACTTCTTCTTTCGGCGGAAGCACAAAATCAGGAACATCCCCATGGAATGTTTCATCCTTGCGGTCAATTTTTGCCAGCGCCTGCTGAATGATGCTGAGCGATTCCCACATTTCCTGACCGCGCACCATGAAGCGATCATACACATCGCCGTTTTGTCCGATAGGAACAATGAATTCGAAATCTTCATAGGAAGAATAGGGATTCATGACGCGCACATCATAATCCACACCTGCAGCGCGCAGGTTCGGTCCGGTGAAGCCGTATGCAAGCGCGCGATCGGCGCCGATCGGTCCTGTATTTATGGTGCGATCCATGAAAATGCGGTTTCTCACCAGCAGGTTTTCAAATTCGCGCAGCGCGTCCGGAAAATCTTTCATGAAGGTGTCGATCTTCTCCCAGGCTTTGGTTCCCCAGTTGCGTTCGAATCCGCCGATGCGGCCGATGTTCGTGGTTAATCGCGCGCCGCAGATCTCTTCGAAAATTTCATAGATCAGTTCGCGCCACTGGAAAATATAAAGGAAGCCGGTCATCGCGCCGGTGTCCACACCTACGACCGAATTGCAAATGATGTGATCGGCAATGCGCGAAAGTTCCATGATGATCACACGCATGTATTCCACGCGTTTCGGCAATTTTGCGCCGATGAGCTTTTCAACCGTCATGTGCCAGCCCATGTTGTTGATGGAGGATGAGCAATAATTCAGGCGGTCGGTGAGCGGTGTGATCTGGTAATATGGACGACGCTCAGCAATTTTTTCAAAGGCACGGTGGATATAACCGATTGTCGGTTCCGCGTCGATGATAATTTCGCCGTCCATCTTCAGGACATTCTGGAAAATGCCATGCGTAGCCGGGTGAGTTGGACCGAGATTCAGCGTGGAGTATTGTTTCTCCTCCGTGCCGGTATTAATATTTTCTGCGGTTTCTGTCATGATGCGGGCAAACGTTAACGGCCGAACATGGTATCGTCTTTATCATCGCGTGTCGGATCTTCCAGTGGGAAATCCTTGCGCATCGGAAAAAAAGTGATGTCATCCATGTTCAGAATCCGCCGGAGATCGGGATGGTCTTTGAAGATTATTCCGAAGAAATCGAACTCCTGCCGCTCCATCCAGTTGGCGGAAGGCCAAAGCGGGGTAATGGTTGGAACATTCAGATCCGATGCGGGAAAAAATGTTTTCAGCCGAACCATCTGATTTTTCGGCATGTTGTGCAGCTGGTACATCACGCCGAATTCGCGGCCTTTGTTTTCCGGGTAATGCAATCCGCACAAGGTTGTGAGAAAGTGAAAATTCAGGCGTTCATCTTCCTTCAGAAATTTAATTGCTTCATAGATCTTTTCCCGCTTCAAAGTAAAAACAGGGCAATCATAAGCGATCTCTGCGGATTCAATGGCATCGCCGAACGGCGCTTTCAAAAGCGAAAGCACGTAATCGTGAATATTTTTTACTTTTTCTTCAGTTACACCTGACATTACTTGTATAAATATTTTACTGTGTTCCTGATTATCTTCTTAACCAATAAATAACCACGGAGGCACAGAGGCACGGATTATATTTGAACTGCCGGGGCGGATAGAATTTACCACCTTGTTATTTGTTTTCCTATTCGATTCCATATTTATTCATGAGCGCCTTGTATTCCGCAGAATTGCGCCGGCGGAACGATTCATTTTCCACCAGCTTCTGGATATTGAGCACGCCTTCGAGAATTTGTTCCGGTCGTGGCGGACAACCCGGGACATAGACATCAACCGGAATAATGCGGTCGATTCCCTGCAGCACGCTGTAAGTATCAAAAATTCCGCCGCTGGATGCGCATGCCCCCACGGCGATCACCCACCGTGGTTCGGCCATTTGCTCATAAACCTGTTTAAGCACAGGCCCCATTTTTTTCGCGATAGTTCCCATCACCATAAGCAAGTCGGCCTGGCGCGGGGAAAAGCTGAGTCGCTCGCTTCCGAAACGGCCGAGGTCGTAAGTGGAAGCCATGGTAGCCATGAATTCTATTCCGCAGCAGGAAGTAGCGAAAGGCAGTGGCCATATCGAATTTTTGCGCGCAAGCCCAACCACTTTCTCCAGTGAAGTGGCAAAAAAGCCCGGCCCTTCAAGTCCTTCCGGCATCTTCGCGATTTCGAGCTTGGTGCGTTTTACTTCGGGTGTGGTCATGTTATAGTATCAGGTACAAGTTTATGCTGCAAGTTTCGTTCCCGGCTCGCCGCATGCTGCTTTTATTCTTCCCATTTCAGCGCTCCTTTGCGCAGGATGTAATAAAATCCCACGAGAAAAACGGCGATGAAAGAGAGCATTTCAATAAATCCGAGCACTCCAAGTCCGTCGGGTCCGCGGAAGTTTACGGCCCAGGGATACATGAAGATCACTTCCACGTCGAATAAAACAAAGAGGATCGCGACGAGGAAATATTTTACAGAAAAAGGCGCGCGCGCGTTGCCAACCGCTTCGATCCCGCACTCGAATATTTCGAGCTTCTTTTTGGTTTTGCGATTGGGTCCGAGCCAGTGCGTGGCTACCATCGTTGTCACGATAAAGCCGGCGGCGACAATGAACGTAAAAATGATTGGCAGGAAATCCGAGGCGCTTTCGGCCATAGTTTCAATCCTTTTTAATATTAACAGATCTTAAGAAAACCGCCCGGATCAGCCCGGCGGGGCTCCTTTTTTAAAGGCCCGTAAAATTAGGGAATAATCCTTTTGGAAAGATTGGCGGTAGACAGAAATCGGTAGAGTAACTGAAGCGGCGGACG
>DATDOQ010000344.1:0-3688 GCA_035293205.1 Bacteroidia bacterium | reverse complement strand
CTGGCAAAACACCTTGGTTTTTACCCGCAGCAGAATAAGGCAGGCGCAAAAAGCGTGTTTGATTTGCGCGACGGGGTATTTCTGCCATCCATTCCCGCGCACCCGCTTTATATGGATGCCGCTGAGTCGCGTGTGCTTGAACAATTGCTGGATCTGTCCTATGAAAATATGCACACCTGCGATTTATCCGGTGAAGTGCGTCGCGTCATGCTGAATAACCTGTTGCGTTATTATGAGTTGCATCTCCATTCGCTGCACGATGTGAAATCACACCAGGTTTTGGAGACTGTCCTGTCGTAAAAAAATTTTATTATTCCGGAAGCTTCCGGAATTCATAAGCCATCTTGTCAACCGCATCGTTGACTGAAATGGTGATGGATTCCACTTTTCCATTGACAACTCTGAACGGAGCAGGTTTATATGCCCACATGGGGCCGTTGAAGGTGCAGAGAAAAGTGTTATCGCCCATGTATTCCAGCCTGCCAAAAACTTTCGGGTGATGCTCAAAAGTGGCACCGAGCTTTCCCCCTTCCGCTGCTACAGTCATTTTGCCGTAAGCCCCATTTTCATAAGTGCCGGCAAATTCTTTCGCGTCCACCGGAAGTGCAGGAAGCGCATCCGCTTTTTTCCGGTAGCCGTCCAGTTCCTTCTGTTCGATAGCTTCCACGCGTTTTGCTGATGCCCGGAAAATCGCGCTGTAATTCCGGTAAGGCAGGCTGAGATAAGCATCCAGCAGCTGGTAACGAAGCGCAGTGAATAAATTGTTGTTATCGCTGTTGGTAAGAATGACAAAACCGAGATTCAGCTCCGGAACAAAACAGGCCACGCTCAAAAATCCGTCCGCGCCGCCATTATGCCAAATGATTTTTTTGCCGTAAAAATCAGCCATGAACCAGCCCAGGCCATAGGTCTGAAAATGCATGCCGGGAAAAATTGCGGGTGTGGCCGGTAGCAACGTTTGCGCTTTGCGCGTTTCCTGCAAAACGGGAAAAGGCACCACTTGTTTTCCTTCGTAGCGCCCGCTGTCGAGCTGCATCAGCAACCAATGTGAAAAATCTTTTACACAGGAATTGATTGACCCGGCAGGCCCCAGGTTATCAATATTATCATAAGCTATTGCCGAAATTCTACCGTTCCATTTTGCATGCGGCTTGCACGCGTTTTTATCCGAACGAATGGCCGCGCTGGTTGTAGAAGTCCGTGTCATCTGCAGCGGCCCGAAAAAAGTTTCGGTCACATAATCATCCCATGTTTTCCCGGTTACTTCCGGAATAATTTCTGCCGCGGCCACATAAGCGGAATTACAATAACCGTATTGCGCGCGAAATCCGTACACCGGTTTTTGCGCAGCCATTAGCCCGATGATTTGCTTTCGCGAAAGGTTGGAATTCCAGTTTGCAAAATCCCCCTGGAAGGTTTGAAAGCCGATGCGGTGGCAGAGCAGATCGCGAATGGTTACTTGCCGTGTGGCCAGCGGATCGTACAGTGAGAAATCAGGCAGCCATTTCCGAACCGTATCATCGAGCGAAAGTTTTTTCTGGCTGGCGAGCAGCGCAAGCGCGGTGGCCGTGAATGCTTTTGTGCAGGAAGCAACCTGGAATATCGTTTCATCATTCACTTTGCGGTCGGTGCCTGTTTCCTGTACGCCGAAACCTTTTGAAACAATCACTTTACCGTCTTTTACTACCGCTATGGCAAGTCCGGGAATTTCCCACGCCTTCATTTCGCGCGCGATAAACTGATCGAGGGAATCGGTGACAAACGCCGGCTGTTTTACTTCGATGTTTTCAGGAGCGAAACCAAAAAGAAGGAGAAGGAAAGCCGGAATAAGGAAGAAAGGAGATTTCATGGGAAATAATTTATTCCTGCAGGTAAACGTCGATCAGCTCGCGTACGCAGCCCTCGCCGCCTTTTTTTCCAAGAACCACATGCACCATGTTTTTCACTGCATCCACCGCGTCGGCGGGACAGGCGGAAAAACCTGCCGCGCGAAGAACATCTTCATCATTTAGATCGTCGCCGATAAAACAGACATTTTGTTTGGTGATCCCCAATTGTGCGCACCAGCGGGATAAAGTTTCCAGCTTGGGCGCCTGGGAAATCTCAACCAGGCCAATATGCAATCGTTCTGCGCGGCGGGTGACCAGACTTGTATTAAATCCGTGGCTGATAATTCCCGTGTGTATGCCACGCTGCCGGATGTGCCGGATGGCAAGCCCGTCTTTTGCATTGAATTTTTTGAGCTCGTCCCCGCTTTCGGTATAATACATTCCTGCATCGGTTAGCACGCCGTCAATATCAAAAACGAGCAGACGGATATCTTTTGCACGCTGGGCTTCGCGTGATTCAAGATCGGTGCCCAGCAAAAGATCGGTGGTCAGGGAAAAATTACCTGCGATGCGTTGAAAATCATCGGGCAGCGGGTGCGCGAGATTGGAAATGCCCAATTGTGCCGAAAGTTTTTCCGCTGCTATATTATGGCGGCGGAGCAGGAAAGCGAGGTTGGCGGCGTAGAGGCTCATCGGGGAATACCGGGAACTGATTTAGCTATATGATTTTTCTTCCAATTGCTTCAGCGACTTTTTTAAGCGAACCGGCTAATGCGCGGAATTCGTCGTGGTTCAGCTGCTGGGAGGCGTCCGATTTTGCAACTTTTGGATTCGGATGAACTTCGATCAGCAGTCCGTCAACGCCCATGGCAGTGCAGGCGCGGGAGAGATCGGGAACGCCGTACGCATAGCCGATCGCGTGGCTGGGATCGAGAATGACAGGAAGATTGCTATAAGCTTTCATCCACGCGGCTCCGCAAAGATCAAGCGTAAAGCGCGTTTTTGTTTCGAAAGTCCGGATGCCGCGTTCGCAAAGAATGACATTCGGATTTCCGCCGGCGAGAATAAATTCAGCGCATTGCAGGAATTCCTGGAGCGTGGTTCCGAATCCGCGTTTGAGCAGCACCGGTTTTTGCGTTTTTCCGCAGCGGCGCAGGATGCCGTGATCATACATGGATTTTGCCCCTACCTGGATGATGTCTGCAAATTCGATTACATCTTCCACTTGGGTTGCATCGCGCACTTCTGTAATGATGTTGAATCCGTATTTCTCCCGCATTTTCGCCAGCAGCTTTAATCCCTCGATGCCCATTCCCTGGAAAGTGTAAGGCGAAGTGCGCGGCTTAAAAGCGCCGGCGCGCAAGGTGGAAATGCCAAGCTCTTTGAGCAACGCGGCCGATTGTTCGATCTGTTCTTCCGATTCCACCGAGCACGGACCGGCGATCAGTAATGTGTGATTCGTATTTCCTCCGATTTTGATCCCATTGATGTCGATCGTTCGTGTTTCTGCTTTCCAGGCCCGGCTCGACAGCTGCATATCGTCATTCAGCACGGTAACGCGCTCCGTTTCCTTTTCAAATTCCGGGTTAAGCGTTTTCACCGAGGAAGATGTTATGAGGACATAACGTCCGTCATAATGAATGCAAAAAGCTTTCGCCGCCTGCGCCATTTCCTGCGCGCGTTTTTCATTAACCGACTTTTTTAGTTCAATGACCATTTTCAGATTAAGTTAAGCTTCGCCTTTAATAAGGTTGAAGAATGTCAATGCTCCGGTCACGCAGTTGTTATTGTCTACAACCGGAATATAAGTGATCGGGAAGTTTTTCGATTTGATCAGCCGCAATAATTCCACCACGGTT
>DATDOQ010000343.1:0-3526 GCA_035293205.1 Bacteroidia bacterium | reverse complement strand
GGCGGTTCTTCCAGTTTTTGGTCCATACAAGGCACGCCGTTGCAAATAAAATAAGCACCGATACGGCAAGCCCGATACGAACCTGCTTGATCTTGTCGCCGGAGAGCATCTTTTTACTGATTGACACTGGATCGAATTTTGGCATCTCTTATGCCCGAATAGGGGCTGTTCAATTTCCGTTTGCTGTTGACTAAGTCAGATTTGGCCTTTGGTTAATTTGTTTATTTATCATCTTTATTCCGGTCACGATCAGTAGCATCACGTCGCTTTTCCTTACCGTCATCCTTTTTGTCTTTTCCGAATCTTTTTTCTTTCTTTTCCCGTTTTTCTTTTATTTTAACACCCTGGTCAACATCGGAAATTTCGATCGATTCATCCAGCGAAGGTTTCAATGATTCAATGAATGCATTCCGGAGCATGGCGAAGATCGCCTGTATCACACCCACCCGCGGATCTCTGAATCTTCCTTCAACCGGTACTTTTGTGGCGAATTGATCGTGCGGCTGATTTTGAAAAATCTCCAGTAAGGCGCCTACAAAAGCTTCCCAGGCAATTTGCGGAAGCGGTCCTTCTTCTTTATTCAACTGCACAACGTCAAGATCCTTGATGATCGGTTTCACATACCCTTTAAATTTTCCATCGCGCGCCGCCATTTCTATATAAGTTGAAAGCGTTCCTTTGTGGACGTCAAAATTACCATATGCTTTCAGAAAATCATTCATATGCGTGAGATTGGTTTCCGTCAGCGTCGCATTCAAATCGTAGGTCGGAAATTTATTCAAAGGATCGAGCTTCACCCCAAGTGTCATTCTACCGTCGTATAAATTTGCAGTTGCGTTTATTTCCGCAGGCAGCAGCGTATCTGTCGGTTGATTAGTGAGGCCGGTTCCTTCAGCGTCAAGATCTGTCATGGGCACATCCACTGCAGGTGACCGTGTATGATCTTTATAATGCAGTTCTCCGTCAATAACGGTAAACCGGTTGATGTCGAGCGGCGTGAAATCCTTGATGAGCTTAATAAAATCAGTCGAGTCCTGTAGCTGTTTCCCGCCTCCAACTGTTTTGTGCAGGGTATAGGCTATGTAAGGTTTTTCAAATTCTATCTCTGAAACAATTTTGCCGTCAAACAGCGCCGACCATTCAATGGAAATATCCACGCGGGGAGATTTGAAAAATTCGGTCGTGTCGCCCGTCTTTTCGTCCACCGCATTAATATATACATCACGAAGCACATAAGCGCCCCGGATCATGGCAACATTTATATCGTTGGTGTGGCCATAATAACCGTCAAGAGAAGCCAGCTTTTTATTGGCATAATGAAGAATGACATAAGGCATGAAAAACCGGACCGCCAGCAATGCAAGGAGAACGATCAACATGATCCTCCACCTGCGCTTTTTACGGAACGGTTTTTTTGGGGATTTTCCAGAATTTTCTGTGCGCTCCGTTGAATTCATAAAAAAAAATGGCATAACAGTTATTCTCCGCCTGCGCGAACCTCAACCGGAATCACGAAGCAAAATCATGCCAAACCAATATGGGAATTGTTTTTGCTCTTTATGCCAGAAAAGAAATAATGGCGAAGTTAGGTGACATGTGGAAAGTTGCATTGCAAACAATAAAAGGTTTTGCTGCAGATAAAGTGTTCAAAATGGCAGCCTCCCTCTCGTTCAGCACAGTGATTGCGCTTCCCGCATTGCTGATAATCGTTATCTGGATAACGAGTTTCTTTTACGATCCTGCGGATGTGGAAAGCGGCGTGGTTAAATCAATTGGCGCAATGATAGGCGGGCAGGCAATCAGTCAGATACAGGAACTGCTGATTAACACCAAATTCGATTACATGTCCGGCTGGGCGAAAACCCTTGGGGTAATTACACTGATCATAAGCGCAACCGGCGTTTTCGGTGAAATACAGGATTCGATCAACACGATCTGGGGTTTAAAGGCAAAGCCGAAAAGCGGATGGATCAAGCTGCTGGTAAACCGGCTGATGTCGTTTTCGATCGTGCTTTCACTTGGATTTATCCTGGTGGTTTCACTGATCGCGAACGCCATGATCACTGGCGTGTCTGAGTATTTCAGAACGACCTATGCCCATGTGCCTGTTGCTTTATTTTATGCTGTCAATCAGTTAGTGACAGCGGTTGTACTTGTCCTTTTATTTGGCGCCATATTTAAAGTTCTGCCCGATGCAAAAATCATCTGGAAAGACGTTTTGCTCAGCGCAATAATTACAACCCTTTTATTCATGATCGGAAAATACGGCATTGAAATTTTTCTTGACAGGAATGCAACGGTTACGGCTTATGGTTCAGCAGGTTCAGTGATCGTAATCCTGCTATGGGTGTATTATTCCTCGCTTATACTTTACCTCGGCGCAGAATTTACACAGGCATTCCACAAAGTCAAAGGAAGGCACATCGCGCCCAATAAATACGCGGTATGGGTTGAGAAGGAAGAAATTGTGGTTTCCTCAAATAAAGAGGTTGAAAAAGAAACCGAACCGCAGCCTGTCAAAAAATAGAAGCTCCCGATGGCACGAAAGTTTCTGATCTGAACTGATCTAAACTTATTCCCATGAACAACCTTCTTTATCTGATTGCAGTCATACTGGTTATAGCATGGGCAGTCGGCTTCTTTGCATACAGCGCCGGAAGCATTATTCATATTTTACTTGTGATCGCGGTGATCGCGGTGTTGCTGCGCGTCATCCGGGGGAGTGATCCTCTTTAACGGTCTTTAACCACTGCGAAGCAGCCGGCTGTACCCGAATCCGGGACGCGCCGGTTTTTCTTTTCCCCACTTTGTGTTCTTTTTAATCCCCATCAATGGGCAAATATGTCTACAATAGCTTTTTATTCGTCGCCACCGCTTTGTTGATTTTATGCGGATTGGCGTAACAACTGATTTGGCATAATATTCCACGTCCCTGAAATACCTTATTTGTCAATTGTCAAACTTTAAAAACTATTTATCATGAACAACACGAGCAAAACAATCCTCGCTTTTGTAGGCGGGGCGTTGGCAGGCGCAGCTGTTGGTATTCTTTTGTCGCCTGAAAAGGGCTCGAATTTAAGAAGGAAAATCGCTGATCAGGCACGCGACCTGACAGATGATCTCTCAGAAGCAGCCGATGAGAAATACCAGGAGTTTCTGGCGTGGAAAAACCGCATGCGCGACCGGGCAACGGATGAAGTGGATTCAGTGAAAGATAATGTGCGTGAACGTGTTGATCGTGTTCGCCGCACTGTACATGAAACCGCTGACCAGGTTAAACGCACGGCAAATACAGTGACAGGCAGAAACACGGAAGAGGGCACTGACAATCTTCGCCGGAATCCGCCAAAAACGTCTGATATCTGACGGATGGAAACCCGGGAAATAAAAAGAGAAAAGCAGGATGATTCACCGGTCAGTGATGGGGAACCTGTTGTGCAGGATCCAAAAACCGAAATTGAAGACCTGGTTGATCATTTCAAGGATTATCTGAATACCGGTAGAGAGCTATATATGCTAAAGCTGC
>DATDOQ010000342.1:0-3712 GCA_035293205.1 Bacteroidia bacterium | reverse complement strand
CGGGTAACCTCCCTTTTCGGAATTAAATATCCACTCGTCCAGGCCGGTATGATCTGGTGCAGCGGATGGCGACTGGCTTCGGCTGTGAGCAATGCGGGCGGTTTAGGACTTATTGGCTCAGGATCCATGTACCCGGATATTTTGCGCGAACATATTCAGAAATGCAAAACCGCTACTGACAAACCTTTTGGTGTGAATGTTCCATTACTCTATCCCGATATTGATAAGCAGATGCGGATCATCATAGACGAAGGCGTTAAGATCGTTTTCACTTCCGCAGGTAACCCAAAAACCTGGACGCCCCTGCTTCGTGAGAATGGCATTAAAGTGGTGCACGTGGTGTCTACCGCAAAATTTGCCCTGAAGGCGGAAGATGCAGGATGCAATGCGGTGGTTGCCGAAGGTTTCGAAGCGGGCGGACATAATGGCCGGGAAGAAACCACCACATTTGTGCTGATCCCGATGGTCAGAAAAGCGGTGAAAATTCCACTCATCGCTGCAGGTGGCATTGCAACCGGTCAACAAATGCTGGCAGCGATGGCGCTGGGCGCGGATGGCGTGCAGGTTGGCTCACGCTTCGTTGCATCTGAAGAGTCTTCGGCGCATAAATTGTTCAAGGAAGCTGTAATAAATGCCGGCGAAGGTGATACCATGTTAACCCTTAAACAGCTGGTGCCAGTCCGGATGATACGGAATAATTTTTTTGAACAGGTGCGGCAGGCGGAAATGCGGGGCGCCGCTGTGGAAGAGCTGAAACAATTGTTGGGAAGGGCGCGCGCAAAAAAAGGCATGTTCGAAGGTGATCTCAATGAAGGCGAACTCGAGATCGGACAGGTGAGCGGCATGATCGGCGACATTCTGCCTGCTGCCAGGATCGTTGAAAGACTCATTCACGAAATGGAAGAAACAAAAAAACAATTGTGCGTTAACAACGGGAATCTTTAAGTATGATCAGCTTCAATCGTTTTCAGCTGGAGAATGGTTTAACCGTTCTTGTTCACCGCGATGATGCAACGCCGCTTGCCTGTGTGAATATCCTGTATGATGTGGGCGCGCGGGATGAAGAAGAAAGCCGCACCGGATTTGCGCATTTATTCGAACACCTCATGTTCGGCGGTTCCATGAATATACCAGTTTACGATGAACCTTTACAGCGTGTCGGTGGGGAAAACAATGCATTCACTTCAAATGACATTACAAATTATTACCTCACGCTCCCACCCTCTAATCTTGAAACAGCATTCTGGCTGGAGTCCGACCGCATGCTGAACCTTGCATTTTCAGAAAAAAGCCTGGAAGTGCAGCGCAATGTGGTGATCGAAGAGTTCAAGCAACGCTACCTGAACCAGCCCTATGGCGATGTGTGGCTATTGTTACGGCCGCTCGTTTATAAAGTACATCCGTACAGATGGGCAACTATCGGACAGGACATAAAGCAGATCGAAGACGCGCGGATAGAAGATGTGAAAGCATTTTTTCAGAAACATTACAACCCGCGCAATGCCATCCTCGTGGTTGCAGGCGATGTAAAAACGGAACAGGTAAAGGAGCTCGCGGAAAAATGGTTTGGACCAATTCCCGGCGGCGTAAAACCAGCACGCGATCTGCCATCAGAACCGCGGCAGGAAGAATACCGGATGCTGGAAGTTTCGCGCGATGTTCCTTCCGACACGCTGCACATGGCCTTTCACATGTGTGAACGTGCGCATCCCCATTATCACACAATGGACCTTATTTCCGATATTCTCTCCCGTGGAAATTCTTCGCGGCTTTATAATGCGGTTGTCAAGGAAAAACAACTCTGCACCGAGATCAGCGCTTTTGTGATGGGCGATGTCGACAAAGGATTATTTGTGGTGACAGCAAAAATGCGCGAAGGTGTTCCCACTGAAAAAGCGGAAGAAGCGGTATTCGCCGAAATCGATAAATTAACTGCAATACCGGTTCCGCTTCGTGAGCTGGATAAAGTGAAAAATAAAGTGGAAGCTTCCCATGTTTTCGGCGAAATGAGCATACTGGATAAATCGATGAACCTGGCATTTTTTGAATTGCTGGGCGGCGCCGAACGCATCAACGAAGAAGTGACACGTTACCACGCGGTAACTGCAGCCGATATTCAGCAGCTTTCCAAAGAATTCCTGCGAAAAACCAATTGTTCCACCTTGCATTACCGATCACAGCGTGAAAACTGAATCTATGACCATCGACCGCACCAAGGAGCCGCCTTTTCATTCGGTAGAAAAAGTCCATTTGCTGCAGGCGGAACAAAAAAAGCTTTCCAATGGCATACCTGTTTACCTGCTCGATGCCGGCACGCAGGAAGTGGTGCGGTTGGAATTTATTTTCGATGCGGGCATTCGCCACCAGCAACGCGCTCTTACTGCAATGGGCGTAAATGACATGCTCGACGAAGGCACAAAAACCCGCAACGCGGAATCAATCGCCGAAGAGCTGGACTATTACGGCGCGTTCATCGAATCGGAAGTCACGCACGATGTGGCGCTCTTTACGCTTTTTTCCCTGAATAAACACCTGAAGAAAACCTTGCCGGTTATCCGGGATGTTCTGCGGAATGCCATTTTCCCGGAAAAAGAGTTCGGACTTTACATGTCGAACCGGAAGCAACGGTTCCAGGTGGATTCGGAAAAAGTTGCTATTATCGCGCGGCGGCGTTTCAGCGAGCTGGTTTTCGGTGAACAGCATCCATACGGCTGGGTTGTAAAAGAAAACGACTTCGATACTGTGACAAGGGAAGAACTGGCGGATTTTTTTGCCAACCGTTACCATGCAGGCAATTGCGCAATCGTGGTTTCCGGCAAGCTGCCGGACGATCTTTTGCAGCAGCTTGAAAGCTGGTTCGGTGATCCGATGTGGACCGGCGATGCAACGCAAAATAAACTAGCGGCCCCTGTTTCCGCTTATCAGCGCGTACAGACAATCACTAAAGATGGCGCTTTGCAATCGGCAATACGGATGGGTCGTGTTTTATTTAACAAGCTGCACCCGGATTATCATTCGTTCCAGGTTTTAAATACGGTGCTTGGCGGATATTTCGGCTCCCGCCTGATGGCCAATATCCGTGAAGACAAAGGGTATACCTATGGCATTGGCTCCGGGCTGGTTTCGCTGTATGATTCCGGTTATTTCGTGATCTCAACAGAAGTCGGCGTGGATGCAACCAACGCGGCGCTCAAAGAAATTTATTTCGAAATTGAAAAGCTGCAGAATGACCTCGTCAGCAGCCAGGAGCTGGACCTGGTCCGCAATTACATGCTGGGTGTTTTCCTTCGTAACAGCGATGGCCCCTTCGCGCTTGCCGACCGGCTGAAAAGTTTGCTCGGCTACGGTCTCGGTTACGAATATTTCGACCGATATACAGAAACAGTATTGGCGATCCAGCCGCAAGCCATCCGTGATCTCGCGCAAAAATATCTGAAGAAAGAAGACCTCATCGAGCTTGTTGCCGGGGAGAGGAAGTGAGTTGGTTGAGTTGAAGAGGTTGGATGGGTTGGATGGGATACATTCACTCATTCTCACATTTTCACATTCCCACATTGGCTATTATCTCAATCCTCGATGTCTTTTTTATCTTTGCCCATGCATGAAACGATCCTGATCCTTGATTTCGGCTCTCAATATACCCAACTGATTGCCCGGAGGATCCGCGAGCTCAACGTTTACTGCGAAATTCACCCTTACAATAAAGTTCCTG
>DATDOQ010000341.1:0-2161 GCA_035293205.1 Bacteroidia bacterium | reverse complement strand
CTCGATGAAGCGCAGAACGCGACCGAAGCGCAGCTGAAAATGTTTCTCACGCGCATGGGTCCGACGGCAAGGTTTGTTGTTACCGGCGACCTCACGCAGGTTGATCTCCCACGCAACCAGCCCAGCGGTCTCATCCAGGCTGCAAAGCTGCTGAAGGGCGCGGAAGGAATTGATTTTGTTTTCCTTGACAGCCGGGATGTTATCCGCCATAAACTCGTAAAACGAATTGTTGAAATTTATGACAACGCTAAGAAGAACGATGAACGCGCTGACTGAAACACATTTCAGCTTCCCGGGGCAGACAAACTTTTATAAGGGAAAAGTACGGGACGTGTACACGATCGGAGATGATCTGCTCGTGATGGTCGCGTCCGACCGCATTTCGGCATTTGATGTGGTACTTCCGAGAGGAATTCCATATAAAGGGCAAGTGCTGAACCAGGTAGCCGCGCACTTTCTGGAGGCGACCAAAGACATTGTTCCCAATTGGATGTTTGCCGTTCCGGATCCGGTTGTAGCGGTTGGTTACCGGTGCGAGCCTTACAAAGTTGAAATGGTGATCCGCGGTTACATCAGTGGACATGCATGGCGTGAATACAGCCAGGGTAAACGAAAAATTTGCGGCGTTTCAATGCCGGATGGCATGCGCGAAAGCGATCCCTTCCCCGAGGCGATTATTACTCCGACTACGAAAGCGGCGATCGGCCATGACGAAGATATTTCGCGGGATGAAATTATCAGGAAGGGAATTGTTCCGGAAGAGGAATACGCGCATCTGGAAACTTATACACGCGCGTTGTACAAACGCGGACAGGAAATGGCAAATCAGCAGGGACTGATCCTCGTTGATACAAAATATGAATTCGGTAAAAGAAATGGAAAGATATTCCTGATGGATGAAATTCATACGCCGGACTCTTCACGCTATTTTTATTTGGATGGATATGAAGAGCGCCAGGAAAAAGGTGAAGGGCAAATGCAGCTTTCCAAAGAATTCCTCCGCCAGTGGCTGATCGCGGGTGGTTTTATGGGGAAAGAAGGTCAAACCATTCCTGAAATGACGGATGAATTTGTGCGCCATGTTTCCGACCGTTACATTGAGCTTTTTGAAAAAGTCACCGGTCAGGCCTTTGGGCGTTGCGATCTGAGCGGAGTTGAAGCACGGGTGGAAAAAAATATCCGAAGCTTTCTTGCGAAACGGAGCATTTAGTTCGGCTCTAAAGAGGTATTCATTCCTTTTGTTAATTAATCCCTATAATTCGCGGCAGAAAAAGTGAGCCACGGATTACACGGATTAACACGGATTTGATGCCGCGTATAAGCATATTAATTAACCCTTATAATTCGCGGAAATTCGCGCTAATCCGCGGCAGAAAAAGTAGCCACGGATTACACGCCAGCCAGCCTGCGCACCGGCCCTCGCGTCGGCCGGCAGGGATTAACACGGATTTGATTATTGCAATTTGTATCTTCACGGTCACAATCCACTTGTATAAATCAGCATATTTCAAACGCGCTTTCTTTAAATAATCCGTAACAGATGCCGGCTCAAAAAAGAGAAGTTAAAAAAGTCACCACGCATGTGCTGCAGGAAATGAAGCGCAATGGCGAGAAGATCGCGATGCTCACGGCATATGATTTTACCACTGCTGGTATTGTTGATGCCGCGGGGGTTGATGTTATTCTCGTTGGCGATTCTGCTTCGAATGTGATGGCCGGACATGAAACCACTTTGCCGATCACGCTTGACCAGATGATCTATCACGCGTCAAGTGTTGTCCGCGCAGTGAACCGTGCGCTCATCATTATAGATCTTCCGTTCGGATCTTACCAGGGAAATTCCAAAGAAGCGCTGAACAGCTCCATTCGCATCATGAAAGAATCGGGCGCGCATGGCGTGAAGCTCGAGGGCGGGCGAGAGGTTAAAGAATCGATCGAACGGATTCTAACGGCTGGCATTCCGGTGATGGGACATCTTGGTCTCACGCCGCAGTCGATTTATAAATTTGGAACGTACACGGTGCGCGCGCGGGAAGACGAAGAGGCTGGCAGGCTGATCGAGGACGCGCATATTCTTGAAAAAGCGGGTTGTTTTGCGCTTGTGCTTGAAAAAGTTCCTGCCGCCCTCGGGAAAAAAGTTGCCGAAAGCATTGCCATTCCC
>DATDOQ010000340.1:0-6068 GCA_035293205.1 Bacteroidia bacterium | reverse complement strand
CGGTGAGCAAGGTACCACCGGTAACAGAATTCCCCGCTTGCTTTTCAACTGGAACGCTTTCACCGGTGATCATCGACTCATCAGCTGTTCCATTTCCTGAAATAATTTCTCCGTCAGCCGGAATGCTTTCACCGGCGTTTACGAGAATGAGGTTGTTTTTTTTAAGCTGGTTCGCAGGTATCGTTTCAATGAATTCCTGTCCATTCCGGTCCGTAATCAACCGCGCTGTGGCGGGCTGCAGGGCGCTGAGTTCCTGGATTGCGAGCGTTGTCTTACGGACCGAAATGTGTTCGATGAGGTTACCTAATAATACAAGGGTAATAATCGTCGCGGAAGTTTCGAAAAAAAGAAAACGGTGTACTTCAGGCGTGCCTCCATAAAGAATCATTCCGGCGACGCTGTAACCGAAAGCTGCTGCTGAACCGATAAATATTAAAACATCCATATTCGGAACGCCGCCCCTGACTGATCTCCACGCGCTTTTTCCGAAATGTAGGATTCCCACGATAAACACAGGAATACACAGAAGCAATTGTGTTTGCGGACGCGTGAGCCATGAATCGTGACCAAAAGCAAGGTGTCCGGCAAATAGCGGGATCGTAAAAAACAGGCAGAACCAGAATTTATGCGCGATTGTCAGATGAAAATGTCGCTTTTTTTCGTCCCGCATCACTGAATAACCAAGCTTTTCGATATCACTGATCACATCCTGTAGCGACCCGGTTTCAGAGAGGGTGAGGGAAGTTTCGCCGGTTGCAAAATCCACATGCACATCTTCGTGACCGCTTTTAGTAAGTTTTTTAGTGATGCCCAGCGCGCAATTCGCGCAATCCATGCCCTCCACTTTCAGCGTAATATGTTCTCCTTGATGGTGCATTGCCTGTTACAAAGTTAGCTTGTTTGATAATAATTCTGAATCGTGGCCGGATTCGGTGGGCGTTTTTTATCTTTGCCGTCGCTTTACTGTAAAAGGTAAGCATACGGTGGCCATAGTTCAGTTGGTTAGAACATCAGATTGTGGTTCTGAGGGTCGTGGGTTCGAGTCCCATTGGCCACCCAAAAAGGGAGAATAAGGAAGAAATGGTCCTGTTCTCCCTTTCTGTTTTTTCCAGGTGAATAACCACAAAAAGCGGCACCTGAGCAGCCCCTTCTACATCGAAAATTCGCTGAATCCCATTACCAGCCTGCATTTCAGGCTTATGAAGCTGGCATGATTATCGGAAATAAGTAAGTGTAAAAAACTACAAAACGATGGTAAGTGCAGTTGCAATAGGCCTGATTCTGGCCATGATGGTGTTGGCGTTCGTTTTTATCCGGAAACGGGACAAAGAGGAAATGTAGGCCCCCGGAGGGGGCAAGTTCCAAATAAATCAAATTCCAAATTCCAAAAGGTAGAATTAAGAATTTGTGTTTGTTGCTATTAGGTTTTTAAGGAAACCTAGCCCAATATCTCTGGAATTGTGCTTAGAATGAAAGCACCATTTGGAATTTGATTTATTTGAAATTTTTCCTTTTTTGGTCCGCTTCTTCGGCGGATGGAATTTGTTCTATTTGGAATTTCACCTTCACTCCTGCCAGGACCCAAGCTTCCCGCTCCTGTAATCATCATAAGCTTCCTGTATTTCAGCTTCTGAATTCATTACAAAAGGCCCATAGGCAACCATCGGTTCTTTCAGCGGTTCAGCATATCCGAGCAGCACCATGCTGTTGGCAGAAGAAAGTATCTGCATCTCTTCAGCGTTGTGTTCAAATTCAACCAGCTGCCGTTCTTTTACATCTGTTTCATTAACGCTTACCCTGCCGCGAATAACATAAAAGAATATATTATTATCCAAGGGAATGTTCAGGACAAGCTGGCCACCGGCTTTAAAATAAATGGTGCATAGCGAAATATCGGTGAGCGAATCAAACGCCCCTTGTTCGCCTTCCCATTCACCGGAAACAAGGTTCATCTGTACTTTACCGTCGTCCAGCACAATGGCGGGGATCTGATTTTTCTGCAAGCCGAGGTATCGGGGCTCCGTTTTTTTCAGACGTGATGGCAGGTTGAGCCAGAGCTGAAGCAGCTCGAGATCACCGCCGTTTTTCATAAAATCTTCTGTTGAAACTTCCGCGTGAATCAGGCCTTTACCGGCCGTCATCCATTGGACGCCCCCGGCTTTAATAACACTTTCGTGACCACCGGAATCTTTATGCAGAATATCACCTTCGAGAATGAAAGTGACTGTTTCCATGCCGCGATGCGGGTGTGGACCAAAAGGCAAACCATCATTGTTCCGTTCGTAATGTTGCGGACCATGGTGATTCAGGAAAAGGAACGGATCGATGTGCGCTAATGTCGGCGTTGGAAGCGGTGACCAGGTAATTAGATCACCAACCGGCCGGAAGACAGCGTTGTGGATTTTTTTAATCGTTCGCATGGAAGATTTTGTTTTTCGTTAAAACCGCCCGGTGCAAAACGTACTCCGAAGTTAGAACAATTGAAGGGCCGGCGCAACATACATGACTGATTTTCGTGGAAATATTGCACGAGGTCCGATTTGTTAAAATGGGAGGAAGGCTGATCGTTAATGGTATGCAAAAAAAAAGCCCCACTTTCGTGAGGCTCTCTTCAAAAAGACAGGTATACTTACGCTAACCTTACGTTAACGGCGTTAAGACCTTTTTTACCTTGTTCTACTTCGAAGACGACCTGGTCATCCTGACGAATTTCTTCTTTGAGACCAGAAACGTGAACAAAAATTTCTTCGTTCGAATTTTCAACTTTAATGAAACCAAAACCTTTGGCTGAATTAAAGAATTTTACTATACCATTTTTCATTGTAAAAAAACTTGTGTTGATTAATAATGCCGTAAAGGTAAGCTAAATAAGGGTCTAAAGGAAATATTTAATGGAAATCTATGAAAATATGTGTGTTTACAGGCCTTTCAGAGGTCAGCAAGCACCATATCGGCAGCTTCTTCGCCCGTCAGGCAGCCCAGGGCAATGCCCATGCCACCTAACCTGATGGCGCAATAAACATGTTCACCCACCATTTTGACGATCGGCGCTTTTTTTGAACCAAGACCCATCGTTCCTGACCAACGCATATCAACAGAAAATTGAGTGCCCGGCAGGATCATGGTCCGCAATAATGTTTCGAGACGATCCTGGATCAATGGCGTAATGGCATGCTCCGTCGTGGTTTCACCCTTCAGATCGAGATTTCTCCCGCCACCGATCAGCACGCGGTCACCCACGTTTCTGAAATAATAATAACCCAGGTCATAATGAAAGGTGCCCCGGACTTTCAGGCTGAGGATGGGGTTGGTGATGAGCACCTGCGCACGGGCCGGTTCGACATCTTCTGTTGGTAAAAACTGCCGGGCAAAACCATTTGTGCAGATCAGCAGCCTGCGCGCATTAAACGAATAGCCGTATTCCGTATCAACATGGATGCCTTGTTCGTAGGGATGAACGCCGGAGATTTCGAGTCCGTTCAGAAATGTTACTCCCGCATCTTTCACCTTTGCGATCAGCGTATCCATCATCTTGCCAGTGTCAATCTGCCCTTCCGCGGTATTGATAATCATGTGTTTCACCTTTTCAAATCCGAAGCCGGCTATTTGTTCATCGGCATTCTTGTAAACATTTTTCCTGCCGGTGATTTCCGCTAAGTGTTGATTGAAACCTTCAACCCGGTCGCTGCACTTTGCAAAGCTTTTTTTATCGTCGAAGATCTCGAACCCGCCCCATTCATGAAAATCCATATTGGCATCACCGATGGTCTGACGCAGCCGGTGAATTCCCTTAAAACGTTTTTCAACCAAAGAGAAAACCTCGTCTTCCGTCATTCTGTCGAGGTCATCTATCAGCTCACTTACACTCCCGAAACAGGCAAAACCCGCATTTTTGGTGCTGGCGCCGGTGGGAAGCGCGCCTCTTTCTACAACCAGAATCCGTAAGGATGGGGCTTTTTGCTTCAGCTGCCAGGCGGAATTCAGTCCCACAATGCCGCTACCGGCAATCAGTACATCAATATTTTTAAAGTATCGTTCGCGCTCCCAGTAGCTAAGTTGTGCTTTCATCAGTTAAATATGTGCTTTCATCAGGCAAATATGTGCGAATAACGGGTAAATTTAGCTAAAGGATAGAATGGATTTCCGGAAGCAGCTGGTCGCCAGCTGACATGTAATCGCACCTTGAAAATTTCGTAGCAAAAACGAATTTATTCCTTCTTGTCCATCGTGCCGGTCACAATAAAACCCGTTCCGGGAAATGGCAGTTCGCCCATTGTTTATAAAGCGGAATATAATCAGGCAACAAACGAAGGCAGACGTGCGTAAATAGACCAGCTGCTTTTTTACAAAAATGACGGCGGTATAATTAATTATGAAATAAAGTAGCAATGAAGCATGTTGCGCTTGCGTCAATTCAGGAATTTTGAACGATCTTTGCAGGAAATATAACCTTCTTTTATTTATCTGATGGCGAATCGCCCCGGAAGCGTCATTTTGCGCTCCTTTGCTATTATTATATTGGCTGTTTTACCAGTCATTACTTCATTTGGACAAGCCCCGCCTCCGGGAGCTCCTGCCGACTGGCATTTTGTGTTTGCAGGTAAAGTGACTGAGTTCAATGAGAAGAAACAGAAAGATCTGCCGCTGGAAGGCTGTACGGTTGCGCTTACGAAAAGCGGATCACCGGTGGAAACACAGGTAACTGATAAAAGCGGGAAATTTAAATTCGCCCTTCCTCCCAATGGCGATTACCAGATTTCCATTTCCAAAGGTGATTACATCAATAAGCGCATTGCCATTAACACCTACAATGTTCCGAACGAACGTACCCATCATCCCTTCACGGAATTTGACGTGGAGATCGATCTTTTTAAAACGTTTCCGGGACTGGATTATGGCTGTCTGAACAAGCCTATTGCCCGGATCATTTACAGTCCGGCCCCCGAAACCGACGATTTCGATTACGACAAGGTATATACCGCCCAGATTCAGGCCTGCATTGAAAATCTGAAAAGGCTGGCAGCTGACGCGAAGGCAAAACAGAAATTATATGCGGCTGCAGTTGATGAAGCTGACCGTTTGTTTGCAGCGAATGATTTTTCTAATGCAAAAGTTAAGTACAACGCCGCATTGGCCATTTTGCCGAACGAACAATATCCGAAGGACCAGATCAAAAAGTGTGATGAAAAACTTGGCGCGAGTGCAAAGTTAGAAGCGGATTATAAAGCGGCGGTAGATGATGGCAACGCGAAATTTGCAGCTAAAGATTACGCGGGAGCCAAAGCACGATACCAGGCTGCATCGAATTTAAAGCCTGCCGAACCGTATCCGAAAGAGCGGATGACTGCGTGTGATGCAGCTATTGCCGGTTCTGCGAAAGAAAAGCAGTACACCGACGCGCTTGCCGATGCGGATAAAAAATTTACGGCAAAAGATTTCACAGGCGCAAAAGCCGGATACCAGGCTGCATCGGCCATGAAGCCGGCGGAGCAATACCCAAAAGACCGTATCAAAGCATGTGATGATGGTTTGGCCGGAGCCGCGAAAGAAAAGCAATACACTGATGCGCTAGCCGATGCGGATAAAAAGTTCACTGCAAAAGATTTCACAGGCGCAAAAGCCGGTTACCAGGCTGCGTCTTCCATGAAGCCGGCGGAACAATACCCGAAAGACCGCATCAAAACCTGTGACGAAGAAATCGCGAAGCTGGGAAAAGACAAATTGTACAGTGACGCAATTGCGGATGCGGATAAAAAATTTGATGCAAAAGATTTCAACGGGGCCAAAGCAAAATACCAGGAAGCCACCGGGATAAAACCCGGGGAACAGTATCCAAGGGATCGGATACGTGTTTGCCTAGATGAAATTGCGAAAGCGGGCAAGGAAAAAACTTACAATGACGTAATAGCAGCCGCGGATCAAAAATTTACTTCGCGGGATTTTAATGGAGCCAAAGCGAAATACCAGGAAGCCTTCGGATTAAAACCGGGAGAGCAATATCCGATTGACCGCATCAAAGCCTGTGATGATGAAATTGAGAAGAGTGAAAAAGATGCGGAATATACCGG
>DATDOQ010000339.1:0-3438 GCA_035293205.1 Bacteroidia bacterium | reverse complement strand
AAAGATGTTTTGCGTGAACTGAATGTTCCGGTGGGAAAAGTTCATATCGAATATTTCAGCGCGGTGATCGAAGCTGTTAAAGCTGCTGAAGAAAAGACACCTGAAGGTGAAAAAATTGAGAGCAAAGTGACCGTGATCCTCGACGGGGAAGCGATCCAGATCGATCTTTCTTCCGAAGGCCAGGTGATCCTTGATGCCGCGCTCGACGGTGGTCTCGACGTTCCGTTTGCATGCAAAGGAGCGGTTTGCTGCACCTGCCGCGCGAAAGTGATGGAAGGAAAAGTGCGGATGGAAATGAATTTCGCTTTATCAGAAGAAGAAGTCGCGCAGGGATATGTGCTCACCTGCCAGGCGCACCCGGTGTCGGAACGGGTTGTGGTGGATTATGACCAGCCGTGAAGGATTTACGATTTACCAAAGGTACGAAATACGAAAAACTACGAATATTACGAAATACGAAAAAGTACGAAATATAAAAATCAATTTGGGATTTGGAATATATTTTTTGAGGTGTTTTACAAGAGGTTATCTTAAATCTGAACATCGTGTATTTTCCGCGTTCAATTTAACCACGGAGGCAATCCGCCGCGGCGGTGAGGTATGCACGGAGGCACAAAGAGGATTTGTTATTTGGAATTTGGTGATTGAGATTTAGATATGTATGCGAGCTTTAATCAGCGTTTTCATTGCTTGATGAATTTTTGTGTTTTATAAATGTTGTTTTGATTTTCGACAATAATTAAATATATCCCGTTGGATAGTTCCGAAACATCAATGTCTGCATTAGAATGATACAACACAACTGTCTTGCAAATCCTTCCCAGGGAATTACAGATGCTTACAGTAACCGGATAAGAAATAATGTTACTGAATGCAGCTGACAAATAATCCGCAGCAGGCGACGGAAATATTTCATACGTATTATTGCTCGAGGACGCTTGCACATCAGTTACGATATTTAATGTATCGCATCTTCCCGGATAGTATAAATACGGTGGTTGACCACCATAATATATAGTATCATTATAATTCATGCAGATTAAGTTATTTCCCTCCCATTGAGAATAATCAATTAGCCCCCCCAAGCTGCCAATCAATTCAATCCAACTAGAGTAATACCATGAATTTGTAATATTGTAAAGAAACACCCACTTGTGATTTCTGGGTCCGATTGTTTGGTACCTTATCGAATCAACTCGCAAATCAATGATACTATACTGAATGGGGATCGTGGGCAAGGTGGGTATCCGGGTTATGACCTGCCAGATGGTATCTCCTGCATTTACAGAAAAGTCATATAAAAGAAATTCCTGAATTGAATCTTTCGGGATATAAAAGGTTTTTTTTGCGGCCGTGTCATTACGATACCCTCCTACATAGTAAAATACATAAGGGGGGTATTGAGGATCGGGGTTAAAAAAAAGTTTTGTGTAATTTACTCCGTTAATCAGCGTATCGTTTTGCATCGTATCCGTTGCAAACGCTTCCGTTGACCAACCGCCGGGAGCCATAATCAACCAGTACGCATTGCTGTCGGGCAGCGGAATGTAGGATTGAGCGGCAACTTTGGATTTACTGCCTGAAAAAATAAGCAATGAGATAAATAAAAAAGTGCGGCGGATTTTTTGCATGTGAAATGAATTTAAATCGCTGAATTAAAAATTAAATCCCATTATCACTTTTGAGACGGTAATCCTTGGTATTTTGGACCTTATCAAAAATATAACAATTTATGAAGTGACCGGACCTGAACCACAATAACTCAGTTTCCACATTACCTTCGTATTACCCTCCCTTCAACTCAAAACCTTTTAGTATTTTTGCCTCCCCGACTCAATGATTCCGGGTCATTCAAACGCAAAATTTGGTTTTCATGAAAATTCTCGTGTGCATTGCCAACGTACCGGATACAACCACAAAAATCACGTTCACCAACGAGAATAAGCAGTTTAACAGGCAGGGCGTCCAGTTCATCATCAATCCTTACGACGAATGGTATGCGCTGGTTCGCGCGCTGGAGCTGAAAGAGGCTAAAGGCGCCGGTTCGGTGACCCTGATCCATGTCGGCCCGGTGGAAAATGAAGCCATTATCCGGAAAGGACTTGCCATTGGCGCGGATGATGCCGTGCGCATTGATGCAGAACCTGCCGACGCTTATTTTGTGGCGGAACAAATTGCGGCCTTCGCGCGTGACAAAAATTTCGAGCTGATCCTGACGGGCAAAGAAACCATCGATTACAACAGCTCCATGATGGGCGGAATTTTAGCCGAGATGCTCTCTTTGCCTTATTTGTCCCTTGCAACAAAACTGGACGTTGCCGGCAATACTGCTACCGTGGAATGTGACATTGATGGCGGAATCGCTTTACTCGAATGTGAATTGCCGGTGGTGATCAGCTGCCAGAAAGGAATGGCCGAAGCCCGCATACCAAACATGCGCGGAATTATGGCTGCGCGAACAAAACCGCTGACCGTGGTTTCGCCAACGAACAACCCCATTCTGACATCGGTTGAAAGTTACCAGCCCGTTGAAGGACGCAAGGCGGTGAAAATAATCGAGCCGGATAAAATGGATGAGCTTGTGCATCTTTTGCACAGCGAGGCTAAAGTTATTTAAGATGTACAATTTACTCCCGAAGGCTTTCGGGATTACAAATTGCAATTTTAGGAAGGGGTTTAATAAAAAAGGCAGGTCAGGTATGAGCAAAATAAAAATTGTACTTCGTAATTCGCGTTACATAATTCGTTCTTCATAATTCGTAATTCGTACTCTTTCGTATTTTTCGTATTTCGTACTTCATTTACTATGGCAATTTTGGTTTTTACAGAGTCCGGCAAAGAAAGGATCCGCAAGAATTCGCTGGAGGCGGTTAACTACGCGGCGCAGATCGCGGGACAGTTGAATACGACTGTTACAGCAGTGATTGACGGCCATACAGACCCTGCAAAACTCAGCGAGCTGGGTAAGGCCGGCGCGAAAGAAGTGCTGACAATCCGCGATGAGAAGCTGACAGCAGGAAGCAACCGCGCCTGGGCCATCGCGCTTGAGCAGGTGGCAAATTCTGTCAACGCGCAGGTAATTATTTTCCCACACGATTTGATGGGAAAAGCGATCGCCCCACGGCTGGCGGCCAGACTGAAAGCGGGCATTGTGGCCGGTGCTGTGGATCATCCAAAAATCGAGGGAGGGAAATTTACCGTTCGCAAAAATTCTTTTTCAGGTAAAGCCACTTCTGTTTATGTAATGCATTCGGATAAAAAAGTCATTACGCTCCTCCCAAATTCCTTTCCGTTAAAGCTCTCAGATAATACGGCCACGATTACAGCATTCACCGCAGATCTTTCGCAGGCGGATGATCGTGTAAAAGTCAAAGAGGTAAAACCGCGTTCCACAACTACCGTCGCGCTTCCGGAAGCCGAGCTGGTTGTATCGGCGGG
>DATDOQ010000338.1:0-5385 GCA_035293205.1 Bacteroidia bacterium | reverse complement strand
CGCTCCAATTAAAAAGCTGGCCGCCCATATTGTTGTAGGATTGATCCTTGTTCTTATGGCTGAAGTCCGCATCCGCAGCCTGCACGGACTTTTCGGCTTGCAAGAAATTCCACTCTGGGCCAGCATTTTTCTTTCGCTCTTTACCTATATCGTGGTTGTAAATGCATTCAACCTGATCGATGGTGTGGATGGACTTGCAGCCGGTGTCGGGCTGATCGGCGCGCTGGCGTTCGGAACCCTCTTCATGCTAGGCAATGACCTGCTGATGGGCATGCTGGGTTACGCGCTTGCGGGCGCGCTTGCGGCGTTTTTGATCTTTAATTTTTCACCGGCAAAAATTTTCATGGGCGATTCCGGATCGCTCAGCATCGGGCTGATCATGGCTGTACTCGCGATCAAATTTGTAGAGTTTGTTCCAGCGGAAACCAGTCATCCGGTCATCCGGGAAATCTTCACGCCGGTTGTTGCCATGTCATTCCTCGTTTACCCGCTTGTGGATACGCTTCGCATTTTTATCTGGCGGGCCATGCGCGGAATTTCACCCTTTTCCGCCGACCGTAACCATTTGCATCACCTGATGATCGACAGCGGAATGCGCCACCCGGTAGCGGTGATCTGGATTTATGCGGCAAGTCTTTCTGTGATCGTCATGGCTGCCGCGACACGGTTGTATCCAATGACAATATCTTTTGTCTTTACCGGCGGTTTTGCAATCCTTCTGATGCTGATCCCCTGGCTGATGAAACGGGCTTACCTGAAGAGAAAAGCGAACGAACACAAAACGCGACGCCTCAATCCACTCGAAGCTGCATGAGAAAAAGCGCTGCGCCCAGGCAAATAAAGTCGGGACGAACGCGCCTGTTTTTTTCTCTTTTATTTCTCATTTTTTCCAAATCATTCAATGCGCAAAGCGTTATCTGGCAGCGCCTTTCAGAGGGAAATCAGTTTGTGGATTTTTTCGTTAATAATGCAGGATTGCATACGGCAATAAAACCTTTCCTCAATATTGATCTGAATAACCAGCGCATTCCGTCTAAGAATACTTATAGAGAACTAAAAACAGACACACTCGATACCCCGCAGCTGACCTGGATGAATTATTACAAAAAGCCAGATCGCCATGATTATGCACCGGGCCGCAAAAATGAATGGCTGATCCGCCCGGTTTATGATCTTATGCCCGGGTATGAATTTTCCAGGAAGCGGATATTATATTCCGCTGCTGCCGGTTTCATATTAAATGCAGACTGCCGTGAAAAGCTAGGTATTGAATTGCGGTTTGTTCCGGGAATGACCGCATTGCCTTCTTACCAGGATTCTATTGCAAAATTTTCCGGCGCGATTCCCGGCTGGGGCGATCGCGCTTATCCGATGGGTAATGGCAAATATTCTTTCCAGCATTTTTCAGGAAACATCATCTGGCGGCCGGGCAAAGTTTTTAACCTGCAGCTTGGGCGCGATAAACATTTCTGGGGCGAGGGGCATCGCTCGCTTTTTCTTTCTGATTTAAGCGCGGCATTTCCATACATCAAACAGCAGACTACGATCTGGCGATTGCAATACACTTCCCTGTTTGCCTGGCTGCAGGACTGGACCAATGCGTATGGCCCAACTGGTTATTCTGCAAAAAATTTTCGCAGCAAGTTTGCCACTTTCCATTACATCAGCTTCAACGCCGCAAAATGGCTGAACCTTGGTTTGTTTGAATCGGTGATATGGCAAGGCACGGACAATAACCGGTCGCGTGGATTTGATCCGAATTATTTAAATCCAATGGTTTTTTTCCGCCCGGTAGAATATAGCCTGGGATCGTCGGACAATGCCATGCTTGGTTTTGCAATGAAGATCCGCTTCAATTCGAATAATATTTTTTATTCGCAGATTTTCCTGGACGAATTTTTCCTGAAAGAGATACGCGACTGGTCGCTGGGTTGGTGGGCGAATAAGCAGGGTATGCAACTGGGATATAAATGTTTCAATTTTGGAAGGGTAAAAAACCTGTTCATGCAAACCGAGCTGAGTATTGTGCGGCCTTATACTTATTCACATGGCAGTCCACAGCAGAGTTACAGCAATGGCGGTTTTGCCCTTGCGCATCCGATGGGAGCAAATTTCGCCGAGTTGATTGGAATGCTTTCCTGGAGTTTTAAAAGGTTGATCGTATCCGGAAAACTGGTGGGAGCCCGATACGGATTGGATTCCGATAATTATAATTATGGCCAGGATATTTTTAAATCCTATACAACCCGCACCTCCACGGGCGGGGATCCGGATTACGGGCATAAAATTTTTGACGGTGTGGGAACAAATCTTTTTTACGCGGAATTAAGAACATCTTACAGGTTCAACACTGCTTTTCCGCTCCGTGTTGAGCTCATCGCCGGCTCACGTGCCGAAAATAATATCCTGACTCGGAAAAAATCCACGTATTTGATGGCGGGATTGTCGTTGCCACTGTGGAGATCGCATAGGGATTTTTGAACTGAAGGCGAAATAAATACGCGTTTTAATCTGTGGAAATCTGTGGAAATCTGTGGCAAATAAAATGCGGTCCTGTCTTTAAATAAGCCACAGATTACACAGATTAACACAGATTAGTTTCAACTACGAGGAATTCATCTTACCAAAAACACCTTTTCCCGCCGGACAATATCCCCTTCTTTAGACCAAATCTAAATTCCACACTTTTTCGACGAGCAGGGGAATCTTCCAATGCCCGGAATGCCTAAATTTGCGCGACTTTTCCCGATAATCATACCCTTGCTCGCTTCCAGAACCCATACGATCGAAAAATCAGCCGGCGTGATGCAAAAAATTGCTGATTACGCGGCGTTTTCAAAATTACGTCTCGCCTCGCTTGTCGTCTTTTCGGCTGTGATCGGTTATTTTATTGCCTGTCGCCAATTGCAGATTGAGATGAACTGGCTGCGTTTAATGGCGCTTACCATCGGCGGATTCCTGATCACGGCTGCTTCGAATGGATTTAACCAGGTGATCGAACGCGACACGGATAAGCTGATGACACGCACCCAAAATCGTCCTTTGCCGACCGGAAAAATGTCTGTTAACGAAGGCATTATTCTCGCTTCGGTCATGGGAATTGCCGGTATTTTGTTACTGTTTCTTTTCACCAACCCACTTAGCGGAATACTCGGTGCTGCCGCGCTGGTATTATACACGCTGGTTTACACGCCGCTGAAAAAAATCACCCCCTTCGCGGTTTTTGTGGGCGCGTTTCCTGGGGCAGCGCCTGCCATGCTCGGATGGGTGGCCGCCACCAACGGTTTCGGTATGATCGGCACCATGGCCTTGCTGCTTTTCGCGATCCAGTTCATGTGGCAGTTTCCGCATTTCTGGGCGATCGCCTGGGTGCAGCACGAAGATTACAAGCGCGCCGGATTTCACCTGCTGCCTTCTCCCGGAGGGCGTGATAAAAGCAGCGCTTTCCAGGTCGTGATCTATACATTGGTCCTTCTGCCGGTCAGTCTTTCACCGGTCCTCTTTCAAATATCCGGTTCGATCGCGGCGGTGATCATTTTCGCAACGGGATTTCTGTTTCTTATCCAGGCATTGAAGCTCTTCCGCGATTGCGAAGTTCGTTCTGCATCCCGCCTGATGTTCGGATCTTTCATTTACTTACCGGTGGTGCAGCTTGCATTGCTTTTTGGATAAAACAAAATGACACCCACTTTGCCACTTAACATCGACGCAGAATTCAAAACAAAAAGAGAGAAGGCACGGCGCAATCTCATGTGGCTCGCCCTCGGCAGCATGATCATGATCTTCGCCGGACTTACCAGCGCGTACGTGGTCAGAAAAGGCGGCGGCGACTGGTTCAGCATTGTACTGCCACAGGTTTTCTGGATCAGCTCGGCGGTGATTATCCTCAGCAGTGTTACAATGAATATCGCGGTAGCGGGTTATCGAAAGAATAACCAGCAACAGGGCGTAATTTATGTCGGGATCACTTTTTTACTCGGACTCCTGTTCGCATTTTTTCAGTTCCGCGGCTACCAGGAGCTCACCGAAAACGGCATCTATTTCGTTCCCAGCAAAGGGCAGACTTCCCTGATCTCAGGCTCATTTATTTATGTGCTCTCCGGACTTCACCTTGCGCATCTTGCGGGCGGACTGATCGCGCTGGCATTTATTTTCGTTAAAGGAATGATCGGAAAATACCGGCCGGCCATGCTGCAGAGCGTGAGAGTAGCAGCTATTTACTGGCATTTTCTCGATTTTCTGTGGATTTATTTGTTCGTGTTTTTAACGATTTTTAAGTAAACTTGCACCGCTGAATTAATCGTCCCGTTCCGGTTGATCCGGGAGGGAATAAAAAGAAAAATATGGCAGAACATTCTGCAGAAGAATTGGATAAATACGCAAGCTGGGAAGGTGCAATGTCGCCCCTGCGCGCGAGCTACGGAAAACTTTTCATGTGGTTCTTCCTGATCTCGGATGCGCTCACGTTTTCCGGCTTTTTGTGTTCCTATGGTTTTTTCCGCCACCGGTACGCCGGTGAATGGCCAATTCCTTCAGATGTCTTTCATCACTTTCCATTCCTCCATGGCGTTCACCTTCCGCTGATGTATGTGGGTCTTATGACCTTCATCCTGATCATGAGTTCCGTTACCATGGTGCTTGCTGTTGAATCCGGGCACCGCAATTATAAAAAGGGCGTGCTTATCTGGATGTTCCTGACTGTCATCGGTGGACTGATGTTTGTCGGTTCACAGGCATGGGAGTGGTACAATTTCATTAAAGGATCCGATGAGGGGGCGGTTTTATATCAGAACAAGATTTACAAATATCCGGTCGATAGCGAAACACATCATGCGGATACGATGAAACTGATTTTTAAGGGGGAGATTTTATCGCCCGAAAAAACCATGGAAATAAAATCAGGCGGAGAAAAATTTTACGGCGCGAACCTGCAGCATAATGAATATGGTCATACCGGTTTTGCAGATTTCTTTTTCTTCATCACCGGCTTTCATGGTTTCCACGTATTTTCAGGAGTGATCATCAACCTGGTCATTTTTATCATGGCGCTACAGGGCGTCTTTGAGCGGCGGGGGCATTACGAAATGGTGGAGAAGGTGGGCCTCTATTGGCACTTTGTCGATCTTGTCTGGGTCTTCGTTTTCACCTTCTTCTACCTGTTGTAAAAAACGATCGCTTTAAAAACATTAAACCAATATTCAATGTCAGAGTTCCACGATCCTTATCCGAATTATGAAATGCTGGCGCACCACGATGAAACAAGTGGTAAAAAAATCCGCCGCAAGCTTTGGAATGTCTTCTGGTTGCTGCTGGTTGTAACCATTGTGGAGGTGATGGTCGGCATTTTTTCCGCCGATATTTTTGCCAGCTGGTCGGAACACGGCC
>DATDOQ010000337.1:0-3476 GCA_035293205.1 Bacteroidia bacterium | reverse complement strand
GATGCCGCTACGGCGATTTCTCCGGATGGTCAAATGCTTTTTGTTTATCGCAGCAGCGAAAAAGACGGTGGCGATATCTACGTTGCCCGTAAAGCCGGCAATGACTGGACCACACCCATGAAGCTTCCGGGCGACATTAATAAACCCGGTTCCTGGGAAGGAAGCGTAACCATGGCGGCTGACGGAAACACGATCTATTTCGCAAGCGACCGTGCAGGAGGTTTGGGCGGGAAAGATATTTACCGCGCTACTTTGGCAGGCGACAGCGCGTGGGGAAATGTGACAAATCTGGGAGCCACTATCAACAGTGTCCTTGATGATGATGCACCTTGTCTGTCTGTCGATGGATCAACTTTGTACTTCAGCTCGCGCGGTTTTAACAGCATGGGCGGCTACGATATTTTTTTCAGCAGGCTCGCCGCCGATATGATCTCCTGGGATGCCGCACAGAATATGGGAGTGCCTGTCAACAGCACGGCCGATGATATTTATTTCCAGCCGACCTCCAAACGCAACCACGCGGTTTTTTCTTCCAATCGCAAGGGTGGCAATGGAATGATGGATATTTATTTTTCGTCACCAAGCGCATCGGAACAGGTTACGATTTATGGCCTTATAACCCTTGACGGAAAACCTGTCAGCGCGATCGTTGCACTTAACTACAAGAATCAATCCGGCGGTAATCGCGACAACAAGATGACGGCTGAAAATGGAATGTATTCGGTCAGCGTGCGTAATTCGGAGGATTATAATTTAAAGTTTACTGTTAAAGGCAAGGAAGCCCTCGCACGGACGTTCACTTCCGGCGATATCAAATCCTATCCGACAAAAGAGATCAATGTTGAATTTGTTTCCATGCGAACGGATACAAGCACCAACTTTCAGAACGAACCAGACGAAACCGCAGTTGATCCGGGATTTTATGTGGTGATCGGTTCATTCATGAACGTGGAGAATGCCATCCGGCTTGAAGAATCGGAAAGAGCGCGCGGGGTTTATCCGAAAGTGCAGCGCGTGTTCAACAAAAACAACGGTTATATGTATGTGACGGTCGCTCACCCGGATTCACACGAATCATCCACTAAGGTTGTTCAGGAAGCGCGGAAAATGTACCCGGATGCCTGGATCCAATTCCTTAAGTAAGAACTGAGTACTGAGAACTGAGTTCTGAGTACTGAGTTGAGGAGCGGCTTAGTTACGATTTTTCACCGAATTTGAAAGTCCGGCAAGCATTCGGCATAATTCCTCAACATGCTCGCGTGAATTTTGGTTCTCTTCTTCTGTAATGTATTTTCTGCGTATGGATATGGTGGTGCATACCAGGCATTCGTTCGCCGACCGGTGGGAAATCCGGAGAAAATTCAGAAATTCTTTTTTTAACGGATATAATTGCTTGTAAGCGCTTGTACTCGAATAATGCCACCGGATAGGCCAATCTCAGCTCTCAGTTCTTCAGTTCTCAACTCTCAGTTCTTCAGCTCTCAACTCTCAGTTATTCAGTTCTTCAGTTCTCAACTCTCAGCACTCAGTTCTCAACTCTCAGCACTCAGTTCTCATTCTATCTCACAAAATTCTTAAGGTAAACCGTTTTATTCCCCTTCTTGTCCGTCACTTCCAGCAAGATGTTATGCTTTCCCGGACCACAATGTTCGTCAAAGGTGTAAATCAGTAATTTTTTCTTGGGGTCGTATTCTGCAAGCACCCATTTTCCGTCAATCGTGGCGCGATAGCTGTAAATGCCTGAGAGATTATCTGAGATTGTAAATTTAAGGGACGAAAGCGCTGAAAGGTTTTCTTGTTTTTTTCCTTTCAAATCGAAATTCGCCGGCTGGATTTTTGGCGCAGTGGTGTCGACACGAATGGAATAGGTGCCGAAATGTTTAATATCAGCCGTAACGCCTTGTCCGGTCCAGTTCCCTCCAACCGCAATGACGTAATCTTTTTCAAAGACTTCGACGATCAATGCCTTGTCCTGCAGCTCTGGCGCAACTTCGCTGAAGATCGTCAGACTGATTTCACGGTGAAGCGGAACACTCGGATCACCAATACGGATTGTAGGAATTCCTGCAATATTTCTCAAGGTTGCGCTTTCGAACACTGTATTTTCATAAAAAGCGCGTGAAGGAGTTTCCAGCTTAAAACCTGTTTCTTCAATCAAATTAGTTGTGTCCCATAACAACACCTGGTAAAATGGTTTTTGCAGCGCCGGATTCGCACTGACAGGTTTTTTGCCGGGGGATCTGACTGCAAATTCAACCGTTGCTGTATTGCCAAATACATCGCCAACAAGATAAGTCATCGTTGTTTTTCCTGCTTTTGTGAAATCCACGTAGCCGCCATTAATGACCGTATCATAAATCTCCAGTTCATTATGCGGAAGCAGGAAGCTTCGCGTGATGTGTTTGTTATTTTCCTCCCATTCGCGGTAATCGACAAAACAGTTGATAAAACGCGTTTTGTCAAATGGGATCCGGTCGAAGCGGTGAGCATAAATGGTTTGGCTTTGTCGTTTCAGCTGCACGCTATAAACACCGTTTTTTCCGCGAACAATTGTTTCCCGGTCATAAGCTTCAATACCGAATCCGATCCAGCCGGAAACCACAATGCTATCGGACGGATTGGCAAAAACATATTTCGCCCCGGACCTGACCAGTGGAATTTTTTTGATATTGTTTTTGCCATTGACAAAATCGTTTGGGGAAGCAGGATAAATAACAAGCATTACTGGAACGGGCGGAACATCATCTTTGACCGGCAGTCCGAATAAAAGCGGGTTAATGGCTTCTTCTGTCCTGGTGTCGCGGATCTCAAAATGCAGGTGGGGTCCGCCTGAACCGCCGGTGTTGCCGGAGAATGCGATCAGCTCGCCTTTTTTTACTGGTAGCTCTCCCGGAGCGGGAAATAATTCGATCTCGAAAGATTCCTGCAAATATTGCCGGGTTTTTGTATAAGATGAAATCGAATAATTGAAACGTGATAAATGCGCATAAACCGTTGTATAACCGTTTGGGTGGTCAATGTATAAAACACTGCCATATCCCCATGCGCTTATTTTGATACGGGATATAAAGCCGTCAGCCGCTGCTTTCACATTCATCCCTTCTATATTATGCGTGGTAAAATCAAGGCCGGTATGAAAATGATTAGGCCGCAGCTCGCCGAAATTTCCGGAAAGGATAAGCGGAATATCCAGCGGGGAGCCAAAATAATCTTTCGGATAAGTCGTTTGTGCAAAAAGCATCTCAGGCAATGAAGCCGGCAGAATAAAACTCAACAACAAACGCAACACCAGATTTTTCATCGCATTTAAAAATAATGATCGGTAAAAAGCGGAACAGGGTGAAAATGAATATGTGTTCACGTATTCCTGTTCATTGACAACAGTTATGCCGGAATTTGCCGGGTATTTTGAAGTTCACCCATATACAAATTGTTTATCTTGTCACTGTAAATAAATCCATTTTAGCTGCCGTCTT
>DATDOQ010000336.1:0-4581 GCA_035293205.1 Bacteroidia bacterium | reverse complement strand
GCCCGCGCGGTCGCTGTCCACGTATGCCGTGCGTCCATCGGCGGTGATGACAAACATCCGCTCATTCGCGATCGTGTTGATCGGGTAACCTACATTCACCGGTGTCGTCCACTGATCATTTTCCAGGCGTGTCATAAAAACATCATAACCGCCCATGGAATTATGTCCGTTCGAACAGAAATAAAGTGTCTTCCCATCAGGCGCCGGGTAAATCCCACCCTCGTCATGTGATGTATTAATAGTTCCGCCAAGATTTACCGGCTCACCCCAGGTGGTTTTATCTATCTTTTTGCACATCCAGATATCGCTGCGGCCAAATCCTTTCTGGCCTTTCCAGGCAAGATCCTGTCCTCGCTCACTCATGAAATAAAGTGTGTTTCCGTCCGGTGAAAGAATGGCGCCATCTTCGAAATAGCTGGTATTAATTCCCTTTCCCATATTTTTTGGCGCGCCCCATTTGCCGGAAGAACTTTTTTTGGAAGTGTATATATCTCCGCCGATCGCGTCATCCATATTGTTGATGTAAACAAAAATTGTTTTTCCGTCAGGAGAAATTGAGCAGCATGCATCGTGACCATCGGTATTCACGGCGCCGCTCACCAGTTGTGCCGGACCCCAGGTCATGCCGGCGGAATCCCATTGTGTCATGTAAATATCTTCGAAATAGCCGCCGTCACCTTCCTTATCACGGTCAGCGGTTTTGCCGCCGGGACGCCGCGAAGTGAAGATCATGGTTTTCATGTCGGAGGTGAAGGAGGGACGTTTATCGTCGTAAGGACTGTTTACGATGGCGCCGGAGTTGGTAACCACCACGGGTTTCGGAGTGGCCATCAACGATTTTGCTGTTTGACATTGTGCGAAATAATAGTCGATCTCTTTTACTTTGTCGGGCTTTTCAGCATTCTGGTTTTTCGCGGCGGCATATTCAGTCATCGCCTCATCGAGGCGTCCCTCCATCTGGTAACAGCGTCCGACCATATAACGTATATCGTCGTGCGCTTTCTCATCGATGGATTTGGCTTTTTCAAATTCAGGCAGCGCTTTTTCCGGCTCATCCATATAAAAATAACATTCACCGATATGGAAAATGATCTTCGCGTCATTCGGCCGGCCGGCAAGAACTTCGCGGTAAAGATTTACTGCTTTTACATAATCACCGCCGTTAAATGCCTGTGAAGCCGCCAGTAATTTTGCGCCGTCTTCCGTTTTTTCAATAACATTTTGTGCCGTTGAAGGAGCGAAGAGCAGGAAGAGCAAACTCATTAAAGTGATAATTCGTTTCATACGGATTTTGAATAAGTTAACAAATATAACAGGTTTCCGTCTGTTCCGGAGTTGCGCGAAAACATGTGGACCTCATGGTTCTCAATCAATTCAGCGTGTTTGGTTTTCAATTTTTTTAAGAAATAAATGCAACCCTTTTTCACTTTGTTGATCGAGCCTGTATTTGATTGACCGGGTGAGGTATTTTTCCACATCAATTTCCGGGTAATGTTCTTTTTCCATTGTTATCACTTCGTTTGTGTGCGCGATGCCCAGTTCAATTGCGCCGGAAAAATCCCTGATAAATTGCGGTGGTAATGGTTTGGTGCTCACCCAGCAGGCAAATACAAAAGGAAGGCCTGTCATCTTTTTCCACTCTTCCGACAGGTCGTATTCATAAGGAAAAGTTCCGTTCAGCCTGAAAGTGCGGTCGCCGATTACAATACCAGCGGTTTCACCATCGATCTGTGTTTCGTAATTCATCTTCCCCTCCATCCACACCGGCGTAATTTTCCAGTGTTCCGCTGCCAACAGGCGCGCCAGCATCACCGACGTAAGTGACTGGTAGTCGCATAAAATAGTTTTAACCTGTTGTACCGGAACTTTGGAATAAAGTTTCACGGATTCAACAGGACCGTCGGCGCCAATGCAATATCCCGGCAAAACATGTGCCTCTTTCAATTGGGGAATTAGCGCGACCGGCACCAATCCCAGGTCGGCTTCACCTTCCTGCAGCTTGCGGGCGCAAACGGTTGGAATATCAATGCTGACTTGGGCATCCGGTAAACGCAAAAGCTTTAAGCCAAAGAGAAAAGGCTTTGTATTCAAATAGGAAACAGCGGAAATACGGATCATAATGCGTGTTCGCCCCTCCTCAGCCTGGGGCGGATTATCTTTATTTTATTTCGTCCAGCGCTTCGAGTGTCGCAAGCGTGCCGGCAACCACAGAAAGCACAGGCGCGAGGATAAGACCAACAAAAGGAATTACCAGTATAAACGAAAAGATCATTCCATTGCCCATCGCGATTCCTTTGCGGCGGCGCGTGAAAATGGCTCCCTGGGCGATTCCCCATTTCCGCCGTTCATAAGTGTAATCCATCATGCTGAAACCGAGAAAATACCAGCCGGCCAGCCATAACAAAGGCACCGTGATCCATCCGAATACGGGAATCCATCCGATGATCAGCAACCCGATCGTGATCATTGTTTCCAGGAAAATATTCCGGAACGTAACAAAGATCCCGCGCAAAACATCTTTCAAAAAACGGCCGAATTGGAATGGAAATATTTTTCCACTCACAATTTCATCCACGCGTTCTGATAAAAGCGCCATCACAGGCGAGCAAAAGATAAGCACGAAATAACGGATATATTTCATAAAAAGGAGGAAGATGAACAGCCAAAGGATAAAACCGGCCGCAAGCTTTACGATCCAAAGAATCCAGTTGACAATGGTATTCATCCATTCATATCCGGACGAAATTTCTTCCGGAAGCTGATCCGTGATGCGGTCTGCTAAATAATTGCCCAGCCCGAAAGCCGACCAGAAACCACCGGCAGTAAGAAGCGTCGCCAGTATAGCCGGGTACAGAAAATAAGCCCACAATTTATGCCGGGCAATAAATTCAAATGCCCGCAAATGCGAAAGAACTCCTTTATTGAAATCAGATAAGAAACGCATGAACGGATTCGAAATAATGATTGCACGAAACTTTCCCGGAGATAAAGCTGGCGGGGATCTACGCCGCAGGATCAATCACCAGGAAAAATGCAAACTACGAAGAAAAAAATAAAAACCAAGAGTCAGCCCTTTGGCCTGAACACCGTATTGAGTACAGTTCCTTTTGAAGAAGGTATAAGTCAGGCGTGACTTTTATCCCTTGATTTCTTAGTCCGCTTTTGAATTGTCCGTTTTGACCTTTTCTCCTTGTATTCACGTATGAACTTGCTGATAGAAGCTTCCTGTTCTTTGGTTAATTGTTTACTTTTTATTACCAAATCAACGCCTTTTGGTTCTTTTATATGTCCCATGTCAATTACTTTTAAAATATTTGTCAACTAAAAAGTGCGCCGCATTCGTATTGATTATCATTAGATTATTTCCAAAATGGTATGCTCTTAATGATTTTATATAATGGTCAATGAGCTTGGTCTTTGAAGTGAAAGAAACAAAACCGTCAAACCCTCTTTGAAAGGAAAGTCTGCAGACAAAAGCAACAAGATTTCCTGGAACACCTTCATACAATTTATCCTTACCTAAATTAAATGGAGCACTTTCAAGCAAGTCCATAAAAATATGATCTTGCTTATTCGTAAAGCTCAAAAGTCCTTGAATGATACTTGGATTATTGATTATTGTTAGTTTGTAAACTTCTCTTGTATTATTTAACAATTCCTTTGTCCAATTAAAATTCCACCCATTCTTTTTGCTCACCTGCTTTAAATCTTCCTTTGTCAATAAAGAAATTTCTGTCTGAAAACTGTCCCCAGAAATTGTATTTAGAATTGAGTCAGTTAATCTGTCAACAATGAAATTTAAATATGCTGTTTTTATTCGTTTCACATTACTAATTTAGGTAAAAAATTGGTCAAAATCAGCTGTCAAAAGGCATCGCCAACAACAACATAGGCGAAGAATTCCGGTTTATATCCGTGGAGCAAATTTTTTGTAAATCCAGTATAAAATAATCGCCCAGAGAAAACCGGTCAGCGCGCCTCCAATGACATCGAAGGGATAATGGACGCCCATATAAATACGGCTCCAGCAAACCACGAACACCCACAAAAAAAGTATCAGCCACCACCGCCGTTTGCCACGGACCGCAAAGCCGGGCAGCGCGCCTGCAAGCAACCATAAAAAAAGCGCAAGTGCGGCGCTGTTGGCGGCATGTCCGGAAACAAAACCGTATTGTCCACCGCAGCCCGCGGGCGCGATGACCTGGTTCATCAGCTCCGGGTTGTAGCAGGGCCGTAACCGGCAACAAAGATGATTTTTGAAAAGGTTTGCGGTCTGATCACTCGCGACAATAAGCAATACGATCGTGCCGGCAATAAGTATCGTTTGTTTTCTGAATCTCCGCCAAAGTAATAAAGCCAGCAGAACATACAATGGTATCCAAACCCATCGGTTCGTCACCACCGGCATCACCGCGTCGAGAAAAGGATTTCTCCAGTGATTAATGGCGAGAAAAAGCGCGCGATCGAATTTGAGTAACGTTTCCAGCATCTGAAGTAATCAAATGTAGGAATCGGATGCGCTGATTTATCAGTTCTTGCAAAAACTCAATTAACAACCTTATGCACATGTAAAACAAAACA
>DATDOQ010000335.1:0-3298 GCA_035293205.1 Bacteroidia bacterium | reverse complement strand
GAAAGATATTTTCTGCCGTTATCAGACGCTCAAAGGCAAACAGGTGAAGCGCAAAGCCGGCTGGGATACCCACGGACTGCCGATCGAGCTTAGCGTGGAAAAAACGCTGGGCATTACCAAAGAAGATATCGGCAAAAAAATTTCGATCGAAGCATACAATGCCGCCTGCCGGAAGGAGGTGATGAAATACACGCATCTCTGGGAAGAAGTCACCCGTCAGATGGGCTATTGGGTGGACATGAAGGACCCCTACATCACCTATGAAAACACGTACATTGAAAGTGTCTGGTGGTTGTTGCAGCAGTTGTTCCGGAAAGATTTGCTCTATAAAGGATACAGCGTTCAGCCGTATTCGCCAGCCGCGGGAACCGGTCTCTCCACGCACGAATTAAATCAGCCCGGTTGTTATAAAACTGTCAAAGACCGGTCGGCTACCACGATTTTCTGGCTGCAGCCGGAATCAAAAGCAAAGCTGGAAAAATTGCTCGGGCAAACTTTTATGGAAGAAATCGGGATCATTGCATGGACAACTACTCCATGGACGGTTCCGGCGAACATGGCGCTGGCGGTTGGAAAAGAGATCACCTATGCGCTCGTTAAAACTTTCCATCCTTTTTCACATGAGCCGGCAATTTTTATACTGGCAAAGGAGCTTATTGGAAAATATTTTCCGGAAAAAAATGCTTCGCTGTCTTTCGGCGATTACAAACCAGGAAACAAAGAAATTCCATTTGCCATTATTGCTGAGATAAAAGGCGCTGATCTTGTCGGCGTGCGTTACAAACAACTGCTTCCGTATCCCGCTGCAAAGCCGGATGAAGGACTCGCCAATGCCTTCCAGGTAATTCCGGGTGATTTTGTTTCAACGGAAGACGGTACGGGCATTGTTCACATCGCTCCAACATTCGGGGCGGATGACATGCGCGCTGCAAAAGCTGCAGGTGTTCCTCCGATGCTGGTGACGGATGAAAACGGCAAACAGGTTCCTCTCGTCGATCTGCGCGGAAGATTCCGGCAGGAAGTGGAGGATTTTGCAGGAGAATATGTGAAGGTCGAATTTCTTACTGAAGAGGAAAAAAAAGCGGAAGTTGAACGTCTGAAAAAACTTTCCGGTTCACCGCTAAATGATCTTGTCTCAAAAATTGTTCAGCGCACCAGCGAATACCTCAGCATTGATGAACGGATCATCCTGAAGCTGGAGCAGGAAGGAAAATTATTCAAAAAAGAAACCTACGAGCATAATTACCCGCATTGCTGGCGGACGGATAAGCCGGTTTTGTATTACCCGCTGGATTCCTGGTTCATCCGCGCTTCTGCCATGAAAGAACGTATGGCGGAGCTAAACAAAACTATCAACTGGAAACCGGAAAGCACAGGCACCGGACGTTTCGGGGAATGGCTGAATAATCTCCAGGACTGGAATCTTTCCCGCTCGCGTTACTGGGGAATTCCTTTGCCCATCTGGATCTCAGAAGATAAAACGGAAACGATCTGCGTCGGCTCGGCGGAAGAGCTGAAAACAGAAATTGATCGTTCTGTGAAAGCGGGATTCATGAAGAAAAATCCGCTCGGAAATTTTACGCCCGGCGATTTTTCGAAAAATAATTATGAAACATTCGATTTGCACCGGCCTTATGCGGATGAAATTATTCTTGAACGAAACGGCAAAAAATTATTCCGCGAAACCGACCTGATCGATGTGTGGTTCGATTCCGGCGCGATGCCGTATGCGCAATTGCATTATCCTTTTGAAAATAAAGAGCTGATTGATAACCGCGGTTATTATCCGGCGGATTTTATCGCGGAAGGGGTTGATCAGACCCGCGGCTGGTTCTATACGCTGCATGCCATTTCGGTGATGCTTTTTGACAGTGTCGCTTATAAAAATGTTATTTCTACCGGTTTGGTTCTCGACAAATTCGGGAATAAGATGTCAAAACGGCTGGGCAACGCGGTTGATCCGTTTATTACGCTTAAAAATTACGGTGCTGACGCAACGCGCTGGTACATGGTGACCAACGCTTCGCCCTGGGACAATCTGAAATTCAATGCAGAGGGCATCGCCGGGGTTCAGCGCGGATTTTTCAGCACACTTTATAATACTTATTCCTTTTTCGCGCTTTATGCGAATATCGACCGGTTTGTTCCTGAAAAGAATGTTATTCCTTTAAAAGACCGTTCTGAGCTGGACCGGTGGATCATTTCAAAGCTGCACAGCCTGGTTAAATTTGTAACCGCGCGGCTGGATGATTATGATCCTACCCCTGCTGCGCGCGCCATCGAAAATTTTGTCAGCGAGCATTTATCTAATTGGTATGTCCGCCTGTCGCGCCGCAGGTTCTGGAAGTCGGCCCAGCCTGCTGATGGAAATATAGAATTGACAAGCGACAAACGGGCGGCTTATGAAACACTTTACGAGTGCCTGCAGGTGACAGCTCAGCTTTCAAGTCCATTTGCTCCTTTTTTCAGTGACTGGTTGTATCATAACCTAACCCAGCCTGTTGACTTGGGCGCTGCAAACAGCGGGAAATTTGAAGAATCCGTGCATCTTTCCCTATTGGTGAAGGCGGAGGAATCTTTCATAGACAGTGAGCTGGAGGAGCGCATGGAGCTGGCGCAGCGCTTTTCATCGCTTGTGCTTTCGCTTCGTAAAAAGGTCAATATCAGGGTCCGGCAGCCCCTTAACCGGATCATGATCCCGGTGCTGGATGAGCAGTTCAGGAAGCGGCTGGACCTCGTAAAAGACCTGATCCTGGCTGAAACCAACGTGAAAAAGCTGGAATATGTAACGGATGCAGGTATTTTTCTCAAAAAAATTAAGCCGGATTTCAAGCAGCTGGGCAAAAAGCTCGGAAAGCACATGAAAGCGGCCGCTAACGCGTTTGGGAATTTTACGCAGGACGACATCGCAAAATTTGAACAGGATGGTGGTATTGAATTACTCCTTGATGGCAAACCAATTTTTATAGAACGTTTTGAGGCTGAGATACTTGTAGAAGATTTGCCGGGTTGGCTGGTAGCCGTTGAGGGTCGTTTGACAGTGGCCCTTGACGTGACGCTTACGCCCGAATTGAAGGAAGAAGGCCTTGCGCGCGAATTAGTAAATCGTATCCAGAACCTTCGAAAAGACAAAGATTTTGAAGTAACGGATAAAATTGACGTCCGGATTCTTTCGCACGATGCGCTTGCATCTGCTGTGAGAAATAATTTCAATTATATTTGCTCTGAAACTCTCGCAAATTCACTTGAGCTGGTCGCTGATCTCCATGAACGGGAAGCAGTGTCAGTCGAAGTGGAT
>DATDOQ010000334.1:0-2405 GCA_035293205.1 Bacteroidia bacterium | reverse complement strand
AAATTCCTGAAAGAAAAAAACCCAAAAATAAAAGTCTGGGGAATTGACACGTATGGTTCTATTTTTAAAAAATACAAAGAGACCGGCGTTTTCGATAAAAATGAAATTTACCCTTACATCACCGAAGGGATTGGCGAAGATTTTCTTCCGAAGAATGTGGATTTTTCCGTGATCGATCATTTTGAAAAAGTTACGGATAAAGATGCGGCCGTTATGACACGACGGATCACAAGGGAAGAAGGGATTTTCGCCGGTAACTCAGCGGGCGCGGCAATGGCCGGAGTTGTCCAACTGGCGGGCAATTTTAAAGAAGGTGATCTTGTAGTTGTAATCATTCACGACCACGGCACACGCTACCTGGGTAAAATGTTCAATGATGACTGGATGCGCGAAAAAGGGTTTTTTGACAAGAAGGGGCAGACCGCAAAAGATATAGTAGCTACACTGACGCATAAAAAACTGCAAACAATTGAAACGCGCGAAACACTGGAAAAGGCCGTAAAGATGATGCGCGAAAACGATTTTTCACAGCTGCCGGTAACCTCGGACGGCCGTATTGTAGGCGCGCTGAATGAGCAGCGGCTTTTTGACACGCTGGTGCATAACCCGGAATCCAAAACACAAACAGTGGAGTCGATCATGCAACCCGCTTTTCCCTTTATTGACATTTCCACACCGGTCGACCAGCTTTCCGCGATGATCACACCCGAAAATCCCGCCGTGCTCGTGCGCGATTTCAAAACGGATGAAACCTACATCATCACGCGGCACGATATCATGAAAGCGCTTTACTGAGTTTCATTTTCAGGCCAGCGGGAACTGTTTTTTCAATCACAATTTTTTCACAGCCATTGAACGCGGAAAATGATTTTAACTCCCCGGCAAATGCTGCGAGAAACTTTTCAAAGTCAGCCGGCTTTTTCTCGAGGTAAAAATTTATAACGATAAATGTTTTTGTGGCGCGATTGGCTTTCGGATCAAAGCGCGCTATAAATTCGCCATCATACAATACAGGGAGGCAGAAATAACCGAAGGTGCGTTTGGCTTCCGGCAGATAACATTCGATGGCATAATTGTACTTGAAAATTTTCAGCAAACGTTCCCTGCGGATCAACACATTGTCGAAGGGAGAAAGAATGCGGCAGTGCGTGGGAATGCTTTCTGCAAATTTTGTTTCTGCAAGCGTAAAGTATTCTTCGCTCAGATCTTTGACCCGCGCTTTTTTAACCCGGCCATCTTTCAGCATTTCATCCAACTCTTTCGCAATCTGTTTTTGTTTGCCGCGTTGCAAATGGGTGATGTCTTTCGCTGAAGCAATTCCATGAGCACGCAAGTTTGACAGGATAAGATGGCGTGCCATTTCTGCCGCGGAAGGAGGCGTAACATCTGTTCGCGCTGGAATAATCCTTTCCGCAAGATCATATACTTTTTGAAAACCTTTTCTTTCCGAAACCATCAAGGTGCCATCGTGAAACAATTGTTCCAGCGCAATTTTCGCGGGCTTCCAGTCGAACCAGCTTCCATGGCGGCGATCCGTTTCAAAATGTTTCACTGCCAGAGGACCTTCCGCGCGTATGCGGTCGAGCACGTATTGCATAATTTTTTTATCCTTCGCGAACCAGTGCGAACGTCCTTTCCTGAATTCTTCCTTGCGCGGCAGGCTGAAACGGAAATCTTCCATCGGAAGGCAGGCAGCCGCATGACTCCAGTACTCAAAGATTTTTTTCTCGCGCATGAGATCGCCCAGGATATCTTCCGAATAGCCTTTGGTGCGTGTCCACAATGTATGGTGATGTGCGCGCGCGACTACAGCCAGCGTGTCAAGCTGCACATAACCCAGGTGACGGATTGTTTGAAGGGCGCCTTCACTGCCATTGCCAAAAGACAGCAGACCGGTCAGGCCCTGTTTTTCCAGCGCCAGGGAACGTGCTGACTTAAGATTGATGAAAAGTTCTTGCTGGTTTCGTTTTGCCATATCGCCCGGAAAACTAAATTAGTAGAAATATCCGCCCATGCTACGACAACGATTTTTAACCATAACCGCTTTCCTCTTTTCAATTTCCTTAAATGCAGCCGCAGGATTCTGGCAAACGCTTTTTGGCGACGGCGATCATAGCTTCGTCTGTTATTCCCGTGTTCACCGGAATTATTACCTGGTTATTTTCGCCGCCGTACTGGTGATTACGCTCATAACATGGACACGATACCGGCTGAAAAAAAAGGTTGCAAGACAACTAAAGCGGCAAAATGATCTCATCGAAGCACAAAACCGGGATCTGCTTGCAAGCATCCGATACGCCAGCCGGCTGCAGGAAGCACAAAAACCACAAGCGGGCCTGCTGAAAAAGCTGATCCCGGAAAGTTTTTTCTGGCTGCAGCCGCGCGATATCGTCAGCGGTGATTTT
>DATDOQ010000333.1:0-2069 GCA_035293205.1 Bacteroidia bacterium | reverse complement strand
TGCGACAGTTGTGAAGGTCGGGTCCTCGATGTGTTGCGTTTTTCTTCAGTGCTCATTGATTGAACGGCTATTTTCAAAAGCGATCCGCCTTCGGCGGACAAATTCCGGGGTTATTTTTTTGACAGGGTTCCAAAAGTAGATAAAACCAACACCTGCACAACAAGAAAAAGTTATCTATAAATGTAAACCCGTTTTGAACATGTATTGTTGATGAATAGGCGGATAGTTTTGAACAAATGGAAGAACTTATGACCAAAAATTTGTATTGTCACATTTGCTAATTTTGATCCATGAATAACTGGGCCATTCGGCTGAATGATAAAACTTTTGTCCCGTACATCAACCGGGATAGAATTCAGGCTGCCATAACGCAGATGACGGAGGGCATCAACCGCGATCTCGCCGGGAAAAACCCGGTCTTCATTGTGATCCTCAATGGCGCGTTTTTATTTGCCGCCGACCTCCTGCGAGGTATGACCATGGACTGCGAGATCATTTTTGTAAAGCTCGCTTCTTATTCCGGCACCGTTTCAACCGGAACAATCAAAGAAATGATCGGCTTGAATACCAGTGTGAAGGACCGGAATGTCGTGATTGTAGAAGATATTGTGGACACCGGCAATACCATCGCTCATTTAACAGAACAGCTGAATGCTAAATCGCCCGCTTCGGTCAGGATCGCAACTTTGCTTTTTAAGCCAAAAGCTTATTTGAAAAATATTTCCATTGATTACACCGGGTTCAATATTCCGAACGATTTTATCGTTGGCTACGGATTGGATTATAAAGGTTTGGGAAGAAATCTTCCCGATATTTACGTCCTTCAAACTTAATAGCCTCCCTCATAACCCATCTGCATGCTGAATCTTGTACTTTTTGGTCCGCCGGGCGCCGGCAAAGGCACGCAGTCGGAAAAGCTGATCTCAAAATACAATCTTGTTCATCTGTCAACCGGCGACATATTCCGCGCAAACATCAAAGGCGAAACGGAGTTGGGAAAGCTTGCCAAAAGCTACATGGACAGGGGTGATCTTGTTCCCGATGATGTCACCATTCGCATGCTCGAAGCGGAAGTGAAAAAGCATAGCAGCGCGAAGGGTTTTATTTTCGACGGATTTCCGCGCACATCCGCGCAGGCAGAGGCGCTTGACCAGTTTCTTGCGGGTTTGGGAACAAAAATTTCTGCAATGATCGCACTTGAAGTGGACGATGATGAATTAAAAAAAAGAATTTTGCTGCGGGGTAAAGAATCCGGCCGTTCCGACGACCAGGATCCGCTGATCGTTGAAAACCGGATCGCGGAATACAACCGCAAAACCGCGCCGCTGAAAGAATATTATACCGCGCAGGGAAAATTCCGCTCCGTTTATGGCATCGGTTCTGTAGAAGAGATTTTCCAAAAGCTCTGCCACGAGATCAACAGCCTGAAGTAAAAGAGGTTTTTTATGGCTGATTCCAATTTTGTTGATTACGTAAAAGTCTGCTGCCGTTCAGGGAAAGGCGGTCCGGGATCCGTGCATTTATTGCGTACAGCGCAGACGGCCAAAGGTGGACCCGACGGTGGTGATGGCGGGCGGGGCGGTCATGTGATCATTCGTGGAAATAAACAGCTCTGGACTTTGCTGCACCTGAAATACCGCAAGCATGTCATCGCACAGGAAGGTGTATCGGGTGGGCGGTCGAACATGACCGGTGCCGATGGAAAAGACGAGATCATCGAAGTGCCGCTGGGCACCGTCGCGCGCGATGCGGAAACCGGTGAATTTATTTTTGAAATCAATGAAGACGGCGAAGAAAGAGTGTTGGTTCAGGGTGGAAGAGGCGGGAAGGGAAACAGTTTTTTTGCAACCGCCACCCGCCAGACGCCGCGGTTTGCGCAGCCCGGTGAACCTGGTCAGGAAGAATGGAAAATTCTCGAGCTGAAATTGCTTGCCGATGTGGGATTGGTTGGATTTCCAAATGCCGGAAAATCAACTTTGTTGTCCGTGGTTTCAGCCGCTAAACCTGAGATCGCCGACTATCCGTTCACCACGCTGGTTCCCAATCTCGGCATTGTAAAATACCGTGAC
>DATDOQ010000332.1:0-9404 GCA_035293205.1 Bacteroidia bacterium | reverse complement strand
GTTGGGCCTTGGACTTTTGCTGGTTTACCTGCAGCAGCATTTGGGGTTGGTGCATTTCAGCGAAGGATTTGTGGTTGATATTTATCCCGTCAGCGTCAAGCTCACTGATCTTCTCCTGATCATCGCTTCAGTAACAGCCATCGGCCTACTTGCCGCATGGTATCCCATCCGCGTTTATACAAGCAAGTACCAAACGATTCGCTTTAACGGCTGAAAGTGTTTTTGGAGCTGAAAATAATCTGGCAGGAAATTTTCCCGAAAAAAAATTTATTGCGTCGCTACAATACGGTTTGTAAAAAGCACTGCGCCCTGAGCTGTTTCTGCGCGAAGCAAATAAACACCTGCCGGAAGCGGCCGTGGTGAAAAGCTGAATTGGATTTTCCCGCCGCGTATTTTGTCTTCAAGCAGCACCTGCACCTCGCGCCCATTCAGATCGTAGAGAACAAAACGAACTACCTGCGTAGCTGGATTTGTAAAGATCACCTGAATTGACGCTATAAAAGGATTGGGAAAAACCTCCGCTTCATGACTAACCGGATTCGTTTCCGGAACATTCACATCAGAGCTTACACCCACCTCGGCAATCCAGGTCGCGTGCGCGCTATTGGAAGTTCCATACATGCCATTCATCCAGCAGGTGCCGCCCGCGTTAAATTTGCGCTGGATGCCACTGTAGTCGCCCCAACGCTCATTGCCGGAAAGAACGTTGAGGTAATTTACGCCGGATTTTACGGTCGTGCGTGTGGAGTATTGTCCGTTACCATCCGTTGCGATGGCGGAAAAGCCAGGGAAAGTGAACGTGTCTGTATGCAGGAAAACGATCATGGCGGAATAATCGGTGGACAAATGGCCTGTATAAGCAATGTTTGGATAACCGAATTCAAGCGAAGTGTCACCAATTATTTGCGCGGTAAGTGCAGGCGCAGACGAAACGTTTTGAATAATGCCATGATAAACGGCGCAATTGCCGGTGGAAGTGTCCATTGTATTGCAAACAAACTGGACGCGGTCATTTTCAATAAAAGCGCCGAGGATCCGCGCGTCATTGGTAGCCAATAATCCGGAGCCGGTTGGCTGCTGCGCGTTTGGCGGCATAAAATAGCTCGTGTTTGAAACCAATGGTGTTACAGTTACCTGTTGCGAAGGTGAATTTGCCGTATCCGCTACATGAACGAGAAAAATCGTATCGTTGGAAGGATCAAGATTCCGGTCCGACAAAAAATACATGCCCGGCCCCTGGTACGTATTCGATCCGCCTTCAACCGGACAGAGATTGCGTACTGACCGGCCATTGTATTCGATACCGCTGTGCAATTCGGTCCGCAAAGTATCGCCGTTGTAGCCATCCCATTTATTTAGCTGCCACACCAGCGTTTGCACGAATCCAAGCTGCCACGACATGTTATCGTGCAGAAGGTTGATTGTCACAAATAATTCTTTATCATTCACTGCCAGCATCGGGTAATCGCTCCACAGCGTATCATTAAACGGATTGCCGGGAACTTTATAAAGATTGTAAGCTCCATTCGCAGAATCCGATTGTGAAAAACCGAGAATGATATTGGTCAGGCTGGAAGTGGTTCCGGAAAGAAAAACCACGATGAACCGATTTGCCTCCGGATCATAGATGACTTTCGGATCATATTTGGAGCCGCCCACAGCAAGCGGTAGCGCGAAAAGTGTAAGCGACTGTAAACCGTAACTGGTGTCTGTTTCGGTCTGGTAACGAAAGAGGGTACTGTTCTGAACCGATATAAGATGCCCGTTGTTTGCTATTGCAACCTCGTTGTCATTGGGAGTTGAGTTGTTGAACGCGTTCCCGCTGAAGTTATCTCCTACAACAGGAGCAAGGGGTGTCGCGGCGGGATTTGCCGGCGGTTGCTCCAAACGGGCTTGCTGGCCATTGCCAGGTTTATTACGGTACAAAGCTGCAAGACTATCCTTGATTCGTGCGTTTGCTTCCTTATTCGAATGATCTGCTTCGATCACGGTTAAGGAAGGATTCCAGTCCGCCTCACTGTCTGGCGCTGCGGAAATGCCTCCACACGGGATAAGAAAGGGAGTGGATTGCTGGCTGAACAACGTGAGTGAGCCGAGCAGGGCGGTCAAAAGAAGCGTTCTTTTCATTGTGACACGAAAATACGAAAACCGCGGCGCTATTCCCGTTTCAGCTGCAGGGAATAAGTTAAAAAATCAAGTTAAATAAATTCACCCTCATCCAGGTCGCGCATGCAGCGAAAATGACCTTGGGGGCAATGGTTGTATCCAAGCTTCGAACAGGGCCGGCAATAAAGGTTTTTGTATTCGATGATCTTTGAACCTTCACCCGGTTGGTAAGGATACATGCCGAATTCAGGAACCGTATTGCCCCATGCCGAAATAAGGCGCTTCTGAAAAGCTGCGGCAATATGCATCAGTCCGGTGTCGTGCGCGATCACGTATGCGCTCTGCCGTATAAGCGATGCGGACTGGTTAAGATTGAACTTTCCGCAGGCATCAAAAACAAGATCGCCGCATTCTTTTTCAATTTCACGCGCGCGATGCTGGTCTGTTTTTCCGCCCAGCAGTATCACCGGCAAAGGTTGTCTTTTAATAATACGTATCAGCTTGTCAGTCGGAAACTGTTTTGTGTTGAATTTTGCGCCGGCGGTCACGGCAACAAAACCATTCCTATGAGAAGGTGGTAATGTCTGAATTGAAATTTCATCAGCTGCGGGAATAAAATAGTCCAGTCCTTTTCCGTCATTTATTACTCCGAGCGTCTTCACGGCATCAAAATATCGATCTACAATATGTTTGGCAGGCAATAAGTTGATCCGCGCATAAACCAAAAGCCATTTTTCAAAGTTGAGTTTTGGAAAGGATGCGAATGGTTTTCCAAGCAGTCGTTTCACTTGCCAGGAGCGCAAATTATGATGGAGGTCCACAATGAAATCATAATTCTCACGCAGCAGTGTTTCTTTTGCTTCCGAAACCTTTTCCCGGATGGCGATCACTTTGTTGACATGCGGATTAAACGCAAGAATGCCCGCAAAATTTTCTTTGGTAAGGTAATGTACTTCAATACCCGCGTTCGCGAGGGCGCGCACCACCGGTGTCGTCAGTACAATATCGCCGATCGAGCTGAAGCGAACAACAAGAATTTTTTTCACCGCCGGTAAAGTTAGGGGAATAAAAAATCCCGGGACAATCACACGACCGGCCCGGGAATAACAGAAGAATGAAAAATTATTGTGTCAGTGTCCATTCACCTTTACTGCTAGACGCCGTGCTTGTTCCGCTCTGGGTGCTGCCATCCCATTTCAGGATCACCTCTTTGCTTTTAAGCTGGTAGATATAAAAGATCTCCGTCGGCGAATCGTCACCGGTATAGGTAGTCATAGAGCTGGTCGGGGGTGAAGTGTTTAAGGTAGTTTCTGAGAGCGGGCGCAACACAAGGTGATCTTTCTTTTTATCGTCCCCTATTCCTGCCGTAAAATTCCAGATTCCCTTTTCAGTATAAGTCGTGATGTTGCTTGTATCTGTTGTGATGTCCTCAAGGGTATAAGTCCCATCTTTCTGAATCTTTATTGTCTTTGCGATATTTGTCTTGGAAGTTACCGGTGAAAATCCACTTATGGTTTGGATAGAAGTCTTTGTCGTGCCATCATAGGTCCAACTTGTGCTTGTGTTAGATCCGTTAAAATCTGTACCGGAGCCTGCTGAATATTTCCAGTCACCTGCCATACGGGATTTGCGGCTCTTCAGTGAAAGGAAAGGATCGCCTTCGCCTTTTTTGCAGGCATCGAATGCAAATGAAGCGATCAGGAGAGCTGCAAGTGCAATTTTAGCATTGGTTTTCATTATGATGAGTTTTAGTTTTTATGTTATGAGAGCACAAATTTAGAACAACCGGGGCGATCGTACAAATATGCAGGTGGTTGAATGCCAATTATGTGATTTTTGCAATGAAAGGCAGTTTTTCTTTATTGAAGCACGCTTTTATCTTATAGTAACTTTGCCGCTATGATTCTGACGGATACCCATGCCCATCTATACTCCGATAAATTCAGCGCTGGCCGGGATGAAATGATGCAGCGTGCAATAAGCAGCGGGGTGGAGCGGATCTTTCTCCCGGCCATTGATTCGGAAAGTCATAATGACCTCCATAAAATGGCCGACGCGTATCCCGGCATTTGTTTTCCAATGATGGGCCTGCATCCTACATCGGTAGATAAAGCCACGGCTGAAAAGGAACTTGCGCTCGTTGAAAGCCTCCACGGTCAGAGGCGTTATTATGCGGTGGGTGAGATCGGAATTGATCTGTATTGGGATAAAACACAACTTTCCCTTCAGCAGGAAGTTTTTGCGCGCCAGGTGGAGCTTGCAAAAAAACTACAGCTTCCGGTAGTCATTCACAGCCGCAACGCGTTCGTTGAATGTTATGAGATCGTGAAGGATAAACAGGACGGAACTTTAAAAGGTGTCTTTCATTGTTTTTCGGATGGACTCCCGGAAGCGGAAAAAGTGATTGCACTCGGGAATTTCTGGATGGGAATCGGTGGGGTGCTTACGTATAAAAACTCGGGGCTTGACAAGGTTGTGCAGGCTTTCGACACAAAATATTTTGTGCTGGAGACCGATGCCCCTTATCTTGCGCCTGCCCCGCACAGGGGGAAAAGAAATGAAAGTTCTTATCTGATTTTGGTGGCGCAAAAAATGGCGGAGCTGAAAAATTGTACGGTAGAAGAGATCGCGGAAATCACAACCGATAATTCGTACTTATTGTTTGGCATTTAACCCATGGCGAAAAAAGCTTCCATACTGCTTATTTATACCGGCGGCACGATCGGGATGATCCATGATCCCGCGACAGGAAGACTAAAGCCGTTTAACTTCCGCCGGCTGCTTGATGAAGTGCCGGAGCTTAAAAAACTGGATGTCCGCATCGACACACGTGCTTTTGAAAAGCCAATCGATTCATCCAACATGCACCCGGACATTTGGATAAGGCTGGCCCGGCTGATTGAAAAAAATTATAATAAATACGATGGTTTTGTCGTCTTGCATGGCTCCGACACGATGGCATTTACCGCTTCCGCGCTGAGCTTTATGCTGGAAAATCTTGCGAAACCGGTCATTCTTACGGGTTCACAATTGCCGATCGGAACCATCCGTACCGATGGGAAAGAAAACCTGATAACAGCCATTGAAATTGCGGCAGCCATGCGGCAGGGAAAACCGCGTGTGCCTGAAGTCTGCATCTATTTTGAATACCGTTTATTCCGCGGCAACCGCACCAGTAAATTCAATGCCGAACATTTCCGTGCATTTCATTCCCCGAATTATCCCTTGCTGGCCGAAGCGGGCGTTCACCTGAAGTACAATACGGCCGCTATCCGGCCTATGGCTGCGGGTCCGCTGAAAGTGCATGCGAAGCTGGATACAAGCGTGGTTGTATTAAAACTTTTTCCCGGGATCAGCCGGGAAGCGGTAAAATCGATCCTCGGCATCAAAAATTTAAAGGCCGTTGTGCTGGAAACATACGGTTCTGGAAATGCCACAACGGAAAAATGGTTTCTCGGGGCGCTGCGCAAAGCGGTCAAAAAGGGAATCGTTATTCTGAATGTCAGCCAGTGCGCGGCGGGTAAAGTGGAGCAGGGACGCTATGAAACCAGCGAATCGCTGCGGAAAGCAGGCGTTACCGGGGGCAGCGATCTTACAACAGAGGCAGCGATCACAAAGCTGATGTACCTGCTTGCAGGCGCAAAAAATCGCGACCGGGTTGCCGGACTGCTGGGCCGGGACCTGTGCGGGGAACTGACCCTGTAAAAAGTTGTTTTTTATTTATACCCGTATATCCAGAAAGAATACTACTTTTAGTTTGTGATTCGGACCCGATGGCTATCGGGTCGATAGCTTTCGGGTTTATTTTTCCGGGCAACTACGGCAGCTTACCTGAAGCCGGCAGTTAGTTGACAAATATTACAACTTTATCACGTAAAACCGTTAAACTTTTGTAGCGAATATGGCTCAGCGTCACGATCCAACCAAAGAATTCCTTGCCGCTATCGGAGAAAACATCCGGTACTTCCGCAAGAAAAAAGGCTTCACACTTGAAGCCCTGGGCGAAGATATCGGCCTTGACAAATCCAATATGCATCATATTGAGTCAGGCCGGAATCTCACACTGATCACGTTGCTTAAGATTGCAACTTTCCTCGAGATTGATCCTGCAAAATTGCTGCAGACCGATGTAAATGTTTCGCTGGAAGATGCCGAAGCGTACATCAACCGGAAGAAAGATTCCCGCAAACGGGCGCGCAGGAGCACGAAGAAAAAGAAAAAGCGGTAACCTTCAGGACCTTTCTTTTGTTACCCGGTTTCAGATAATGCTGATTATTCCGGGAAATACAGCGTACACTCCATTTTCCGGTTTTTTTTGATTTTGCCCGTAAAAAAATTGACGGGCGACAACTCGTACGCGAATTGAATTTTCGAAAGTTTTTCTCAATTTCTGAAAATGAATTATATCCCGATACTACTGTTGATTTGCGTTTTGACAGCCGGTTGTCGGAATAAACAAGAAAGCAATTCAAAACAATTTGGTGTCCTTGATACAGCCCATTTCATTCTACAAGCGAACATCCGGGAGTTTGCTTCAGAAATACCGGACGCATTTGTCGGTAAGCTAGAAAGAAAAACGCTGGCTTACATCGCTTTTGCGTGTGACTGTCCAAATTATGTTGTTCTTTCAGATAAAGATTCCAATAACCTGTATCGCGAGGAATTTTATATAGAACCTGCATCGGAGAACCTGATTATTCCCGGCGAACTGGCTTATAATATGAACGAATTTGAGTTAACAGGAATTATCACGGAAGAAAATGGGTGGCCGAGTTTTAATAAATTCATGGATCCTGACCCGCCGAATGGACGTGTATTTACTTATTGGGCATACAAAGTAAAACGGCCCTATATGTTTTGGGGACCTTTGCATTACTGGATTGATAGTTGCGGGGATACAGTTGAAAGCGCTTCACGGATCACCGTGAGGTAGCAATACGCAAATGACACTGGCGGAGATGTAAAAAAAATGCTGTCAAAAACATATTGCTTGTTTCCTGTATTCCCATTTTATTCATGCGTATAAAAAAGTGAATTTGATGCGCCAGGTGTGGATTTCCCAGCCCTGATGGCAGCGAAAAGTCCGGCCTTTCGGTATTCTGCTTTTTGTCAAAGTTCCGGTTGAAAACATCATGTACAGCCGGAATTCGAATTGCCGGACTTGTAGCGTACAGCAGGACAGGTGGAAATTTGCTGCTTCTCAGCTGCCGCTCCAAATGAATTCAGAGATTTCCACTCACAGTGTTGTTTCTTTGAATGACCACCTATCCACGCCCGGAAAATTGACCTTACACAAAAAAACAATTTAATGCGAATAGCCCCGGACAAACATTTGAGGCTTTTCTGCTTCAGGAGGTGGCTGTCCAAGTTTCAATAAGACATGATCATTTGAGAAGCAAAAAAACCAGATAGATTTTCTAGCTGGTTTCTCAATACATTTTCAACGGACCTTGTCCGCCGGAGTTCGCCGAAGCGTCCTCTTACTAACGAAGTTCGCCTACGCTAAAGCTTCGGCGAACGAATTAGTGGAAAGTGGGCCAGATTTCGAACGGCTTTGCCGTGGAAAGTTGCCGAATTCATTAAAAACTATGAAGCCTCTTAATGGCAAATGCTCTTCCTGAACCGGATTTCAAATACCTTTCGAATTCATAACCCTTGTATTTATTGTAAAATACTGATTGGTGAACAACTTCAAGCGGCAATCGGGTTGAAGTGTAATGAATATCGCCACGATTGTGTCAGTTAAAGCGATCATCAAGATTATTGGTACACCCTACGTAATATGTTCCATCAGAACATTTAAGAATGTAAACAGTCCAGGTCTCCATATTCAGAAGAAAAAGTCATTAAACAAGAAACCAGTTAGTGATAACTAAAAGGCTCCACACAATTTGCGGACCTTGTCCGCCGGAGTTCGCCGAAGCGTCCTCTTACTAACGAAGTTCGCCTACGCTAAAGCTTCGGCGAACGAAGGCGGAGAGGGAGGGATTCGAACCCTCGTTACCTTGCGGTAAACACGCTTTCCAAGCGTGCTCGATCGGCCACTCTGACACCTCTCCTGGGAAGGGATGCAAAGATACAAATCCTGCACTTTCCGGCAGCGGTCAGGCTATCATCTTTTTCATGTATGTTGCGCGATTGTTCACTGTAATTTTACAGCGAATGTATCAACTGAAAGTAATTACAGCCAGCACTCGTCCCTCACGCAAAGGTCCGGCGGTGACAAACTGGATATTAGAGATGCTGAAGGATGAATCAATCTTCGCGGTTGAATCACTGGATCTTGCCCAAATAAATCTGCCGTTTTTGGACGAGCCGGAACATCCGGACAAGCGTAAATACACCAAGCCGCACACATTTGAATGGAGCGCGAAAATTGCACCCGCGGATGCATTTATTATCGTCACGCCGGAATATAATTTCGGTTACCCTGCCGCACTGAAAAATGCGCTCGATTTTTTATACCACGAATGGAATTACAAGCCGGTTGCATTTGTAAGTTATGGCGGTGGCGCAGGCGGCACACGCGCGGTTCAGATGCTTAAGATCGTTGCCAATGCGCTGAAAATGGTCGCCATCACCGAAAGTGTTCACCTTGCCTCATTCAGCAAGCAAATAACAGATGGAAAATTCAACGCTGAAGCATACCAGGAAAAATCCGCAGGGAAGATGATCGGGGAGTTGCACCGGTGGACGGAGTTGATGAGATCGATGCGCGATGCTGCTCCGCTTTGAGCGATCTCATCCTGCGCATTCTGTTCCACAATAACCGATATCATTTCGGCATCTCACCCAATTGATTTCCCCGATATCACCCGCCATTTCTTGTAAATCTAGTTTCCAAAGTGAATGCATGCTATGTGGCATCTTTTTTGGCCATTCTTGGCCTAAAAAACAACTATGGCACAATTAGATGTTCAAGAAAAGAAAACAACTTCCTGGTGGGTTTGGGCTATGTTGCTAGTGGGACTGCTGATACTTGGCATTTTTCTCTACCAGCGTTCGCAAAGGAATGATGCCCGGACAACCGCCGAAAAAAGCAAAACTGTAGCACCAACTGAGAGCTATACAACGGGCACCACGGCAACAACGTCAGGCGCAGTGGCCGTCAACACGGATGACAATGATGATGATGCATTCCGCCGCCGCGAAGAACGCAGGAGAAACGAAGAACGCAACCGCGACGAAGACAGGAAATGGTACGAGATTGATTTTAATGCACCCAAACTGACCTTCCGTGAAATCGGCCAACGCGGTATTGTCGTTCGTGGCCGCGAAGATTACACGATCTTCAGCAT
>DATDOQ010000331.1:0-6434 GCA_035293205.1 Bacteroidia bacterium | reverse complement strand
ATTTCTTTCGTGGGTGATTTCACGGTTGAAATTAAGCGCCAGTCATCACTGTTATTGAAGAAAGTCCGCACCCCATAACCGCAGCCCCAGTATAAATTATTCCCCGGGTCATTGCCATTCCCGATCTTTTTTGGGACCGGGACTATTCCCTGGCTATCGTTGTCACATAAAGCAACAAAAACGTGGATGAGGCGAAAACTGTCTGTGCGGGCTTGCAGGCTGACTGTATTCTTTAATGCATCAGAAGAATCAGGAATTTTTCCTGAAAATGCAGTTGCAAGGAGGAATAATCCCGGAAACAAAGTGAATGCGAAGAAGTTTTTCATGGGGCGGCGACTGTATTCAACCAAATTACAAAATCGTGAATCACTTTTCTGTTTTGAAAAGCCAAAAAAACCAAACGATGGAATGGCTAATGAGTTCGTTTAATGCCAAATATCCTCACATCTTTTACCATTGACCGAAACCGTACTTTTACTCCCGCACCAAAAAATGCGATGTAAATGGACCGGATGCGGCTGAATTCCATCACTTATTTTATTTTATCAATAGCGATCCGCTGGCTTTACAACCTTGCCGCTTTGTTTCGTGTGGACATGTCAGTCACGGAACGCGCCATCATTCATTTGCTGCTATCGCTTGCGTCATTGCTGTTCGGCTGGTTTGCGCTACAGCTTTTCCGCAAAGCAAACACTTCCGGGTCGGGGCTTGGCTGTTTCTATCTTGTTTTATTATTATTAAACCTGGTTGGAGGAGCCGGCGCATTGTTTTTTTCCCTGGTTAAGTTTTTTAGTGACGAAGGTTCCAGCACCGAAAAGTTATGGCTGTTTTAAAAAAAATATTCAGCTGGTTCTGGCCGCAGAAAACCACTGTTTTCGCCGGAAAAATTTCTCCTGTCCTGGAAATCACCTACGAGCGCGGACGAAAAGTGCTGAACGGTGAAAGAGTCAATTATTCCTTCGGAACGCTGCATGAAGTTTTCCGGATCGCATTTGAAGTTGCCAAAGTCAAACAGCAAAATCCTCAATCCGTATTGATCCTCGGATTTGGCGCTGGTAGCATTGCAACAATCCTCACAAAAGAATTATCACTTCGTCCCATGATCATCGGGATTGAAGCCGACGAGACCGTGATCCGTATTTTCCGGGATGAATTCGACGGAAAAAATTATCCGGATCTGGAGCTGCGTCAGGAGCGCGCGGAACATTATGTTGCCACAACCACCAAAAAATTTGACCTGATCGCGATCGATGTTTTCGTGGAAGAATTTGTACCGCCAGAAATAAGATCGGAGGAATTTCTCATGCATGTCCGTCGCCTGCTGCAAAAAGGCGGTATGGTGGTGATGAATGAAATTGCAGCAGAGAATGCATCAGATGAATTTCACGCGCGGTTCAAAAGAATTTTACCGGAAATGCAAATGCATATAATCCGGAAGGGTGAGCTACCAAACAGAATTTATATCGGAAAAAATAAGGAAACAGGCTGAACACTTCGACGGAAATTTAGCTTACTAAACGAACATTTCTTCAATTTTTGTGTCTTCTCTTCGTGTTCATTTTGTGTCTTGGTGGCTATAACCTTCGTGCCTTAAATATGGGCTGTTAAAAAAGTCACAAAAAAATGCCACAAAGAAACAAAGTACACGAAGTTTCACGAAGTGAAGACACGAAGGGGGAGGTTTTTTGAACTATTAATTTCCTTACTGTGAGTAGGTGTCTAATGTGCAAAAATATGAGTACCAGCGAAAACATGAACTTCGTGTCTTTTCTTCGTATTCATTTTGTGTCTTGGTGGCTATAATCTTCGTGCCTTTGATACGAGACTGTTTTAAAAAGACACAAAGAAATGCCACAATGGAACTAAGTACACAAAGTTTCACGAAGTGAAGACACGAAGGGGGAGGTTTTGAACTATTAATTTCCTCACTGTGAGTAGGTGTCTAATGTGCAAAAACATGCGTACCAACAAAAACCTGAACTTCGTGTCTTCTCTTCGTGTTCATTTTGTGTCTTGGTGGCTATAACCTTCGTGCCTTATTTACGGGCTGTTTTAAAAGGACACAAAGAAATGCCACAAAGGAACTAAGTACTCTAAGATTCACGAAGTGAAGACACGAAGGGAAAATGCCTTTAAAAAAACATATACAGAATCAAGCGAACTCCAATTTTCGAAAAAAATCAGGAAACAGGCTGAACACTGGGAGCAGCAATGCGATCTGCTCTTTTTGCAGGAAATCTGATCATTAACATTGTCCATCCCATAAAGAAAGCAACGCTTGTAAATAGCAGTTTCAAAAGAAGCCGCCCGGCAGAAACAGCGGTAATATCTCCTGTCTGGCAAAATAAAAGCACGATAAGTAAAATTGTAATTAATAAAATACGCTGCCACCTGAAATGCCATTTTACAAATAAGTTTATTCCAGTAAGAATTACCAGCGATAATATTTCAATACCGGTTGCCAGTCCGCCCTGGAAAAGCGGCACGAAAAAAAACATGAGCGTGGATAGCAGGAAAAATGTAGAAGGACCCGGAAAAGCGCGGATGGTCTGCAAACGAATCGCCATTCCAAGGATCAGCACCAGCAGCAGACTTGCAATGGGCTGCATCAGCCAGTCGATCATTTTATCATAAAAACCCGCGCGGTAAAATACGAGCTGGTAATCTTTCAATCCTGCCTGCAATAAAACATCCTGCAGATCCGATGCCTCACAGACTTCCGGATGATTATTTCCTCCATTAGAAATAATTGGCAGGCATGAATTTTTTTCATCTTTTTTATCTCCGCAGCTGGGTTTCTGTGTATGGTAATCACAAGTTGCGCCCGATTTGGTTGGGGTAAATGACGCGTTACTTTTTTTAGCATTTGAAGATTTAGCGTTGTTCGCGCATTTTCGCATATAAACGCTGTCGCCTGCCATTGAAATAAGTGACGCGGCCGACATTGCCTTGCCTTCCACATACACAATCACCGGGCGTTCGTAGGCCATCAGCTCGGCGCGGATATTCTGCGCGGCGTCAACGGCGCAGGCATAGGAATTGATCCGGAGTAAAACACAGGCAGCATTCAGGCTGCGCGCTTGTCCGAGAGCAGTATGCGTCTGACGGATTGACGCCGGGCCGATCTCTTCGGTGAGGTCGAATGAATAGACAATGTTGGAAGATTCAGTAACCTCTTCCGGCGCAACCGTTCCGCCGCTGTTGATGTCCGTCAGCGTAAAAGGAAGTCCGATCGGTAATTTTACTTCTGAACCGTCACTCGCGCTGACATTACAGCCCCCTTCGGGAAATTTTTTCAGCTTTGGACGGGTCGCCGAGGCCGGAAGCGCAATGGCAACCAGGAGCTGAAGGAGTAATAAACGAAGCAATACCTTCATCTTCCGATGATTAATCTATAAAAATAGGTAAAAGGCGGCTCATTTCGAAATTTCGGATGAACGGTTAGAAACACATTTGGCCGGAACTTAATGAAGTTACGATTTACGATTTACAATTTGAAATTTGTCGCGATGGCTATCGCGATTGGAATTTGGGATTTGGACCAGCAATCTTGAGGTTTGGGAATTGATATTTTGAAATGGCAACATCGTGTATGTTCAGCGTTTGATTTAACCACGGAGGGCAAAACGAGGAATGCACGGGGGCGCACGGAGGAATTATTGCTCATTTATCCGCCGAAGCTTTAGCGTAGGCGGGTTGTTTGTCATTTACCTTCTTTGGAATTTGCCTTCTTTCGATTTTCTTTGGTCCGCCTCTTCGGCGGATGGAATTTGTTTCTTTTGGAATTTCTTAGTTATTTTTTTTCCAGCAGAACCACATTTTCTACATGATGTGTCTGTGGAAACATATCCACCGGCTGAACTTTTGTGATCGCATAATCTGCATCCAGCATCGCCAGGTCGCGTGCCTGTGAGGCGGGATTACAGCTTACATAAACCACTTTTTTTGCGCCGCTTGTCGCTATAGCGTTTACAACCTTTTCGTGCATCCCGGTGCGTGGAGGATCCGTAATAATTACATCCGGTTTACCATGTTGCTGCATGAATTTTTCATCGAAAAGATCTTTCATATCAGAGGCGAAAAATCCGGCATTTGTAATATTATTCATGTCGGCGTTCAGCTTTGCATCCGCAATGGCAGCTTCAACCAGTTCAATGCCAATAATTTTCTTCGCCTGTTTTGCCACAAAAAGTGCGATCGTTCCGGTTCCCGTATAGAGATCGTAAACAATTTCATTTCCTGTGAGACCTGCAAAATCGCGCGTCACTTTATAAAGTTCATATGCTTGTGCGGAATTGGTCTGGTAAAAAGATTTCGGGCCAATTTTAAAACGCAGGTTTTCCATGGATTCAATGATGTGGTCGCGCCCGTAAAAAACATGGACAGGCAGATCATTGAAGGTGTCGTTGCCTTTCTGGTTGATCACATAGAGCAGGGAAGTGATCGACGGAAATTTATTTGCAAGCGCGTCTAACAATTTTTCCCGTGCAATTTCATCATCGTCCCGGAATAAAATGATTACCATAGTTTCTCCGGTCGATGTAGTGCGGATGATCAGTGAGCGCAGCAAGCCGGTTTGATTGCGGATATCGTAAAACGAAAGGTTATGACTTGCGGCAAATTCGCGAACAAATGAGCGGATCGCTTCGGAAACTTTTCCCTGCAGGTGACATTCGCGCAGATCAAGCACTTTATCAAAAGTGCCGGGAATGTGGAATCCCAATGCGTTCCGCTCAATATCCTGTATTCCGGAGCTGATCTCTTCCTGTGTAAGCCATCTTTTATTCGAAAAGCTGAAATCGAGTCGGTTCCGGTAATTGTAGATTTCTTTTGAGCCAATGACCGGCGGAACTTCGGGGAACTGTACTTTTCCAATACGTGTCAGCGCGTCAATCACCTGCTGGCGTTTATAATGAAGCTGCCATTGGTAATCCAGATGCTGCCATTTGCAGCCGCCGCATGTGCCAAAGTGAATACAAACCGGTTCGGTTCGCTTATCGGAGTAATGATGAAATTTTTCAGCAATTCCTTCGAAAAAATTCTTTTGTTTCCTTGTGATGCGAATGTCCGCGATGTCGCCGGGAACCGCATTCGAAACAAAGATCACGCGGTTGTCAACACGGGCCAATGCTTTTCCTTCCGCCGCCGCCGCAGTGATCTCCACTTTTTCAAAAAGCTGGTGTTGATTTTTTGACATGGAATGTAAAGATAGGTAGGGAGTGTGTGCATAAAACCAGGAAGGATGATGTCGGTATATAATTCAAACTTAGCGTCTTCACTTCGTGTGCATTTGGTGACTTTGTGGCCCGGTACTTTGTGTCTTTTTTACAAGAAAATGTCCCGCAGAAAAGCGCACAAAGGGAAATAGCCACAAAGACACGAAGAGCACGAAGTAAAGGCACAAAATATTTTTCATAATAGAATGATGTCGGTAAGTAAGTCAAATATTGCTTATTGCTTATTTATCCGCCGAAGCTTTGGCGTAGGCGGGTTGTTTGCCATTTGGTCCGCCTATGGCGGATGGAATTTTTGTTTCTATTTGGAATTTGGACCCGCAAGCTTTAATGTTTGGAATTTGTTTTTATGTAATTTTTCCCGTTATTTCAAAGCATGGAAGAAACAGCGGAAAACTCACCCCAATTTTCATTCACATCCTTCTTTTTTTATTCGTGGCTTTATAACCTGCTGTTTCTGGCGGCTTTTGTGGCAGTTTTTATCTGGTGCGCTTCCGGTTATCAGCAGCTGGAGGAAACACGCACCCGGTTCCTGGTGAATATTGGTGTGATGCCGGTCGCAGTGACGCATAGCGTGCTATTGCTGATTTTTTCCGTCCGCCGGTTTATGCGCGGAAATCATTTAGCGGGCGGTATTTTTTTTCTCCAATGCCTGGCAACATCGGCGCTCGTTTATAATTTCTACGCGCTCATCGTTACGGCTGTGTTTTCGACTGGATTTAACCTGCTTTAAGAACATTTGATCCGCCGCAGTTACAATCACAGCAATCGCGGCGTTTTTCGTATTTTTGTTATCATATTTCATGGGAAAAGAAAATAAAAAAACATGGCAATTGTGACGGATAAACTGACACGCTCCGAGGAGCTGATTTCGATGGAAGCGCGTTACGGAGCGCATAATTATCATCCGCTCCCGGTTGTATTGGAGCGTGGCGAAGGCGTTTTTGTGTGGGATGTGGAAGGAAAAAAATATTATGATTTTCTGGCCGCATATTCCGCCATCAACCAGGGTCATTGCCACCCGCGACTATTGCACGCCTTGCAGGAACAGGCAAAAAAGCTCACGCTTACTTCACGCGCGTTTTATAATGCCTCCCTTGGGGAGTATGAAAAATTCATCACTGCTTATTTCGGATACGATAAAGTTCTGCCTATGAACACCGGCGTTGAGGCGGTTGAAACGGCCGTAAAGCTTGCGCG
>DATDOQ010000330.1:0-6000 GCA_035293205.1 Bacteroidia bacterium | reverse complement strand
TGCGCATCCGCCAGCAGAGATCGATTTCCTCCATGTGCGCGAAGAAATCTTCATCAAGACCACCCACTTCATTCCAGGCGGAAGCCCGCACGAGCAGGCAGGCGCCGGTGGCCCAGAAAACTTCGCAGGTATCATCGTATTGCCCGTTATCTGATTCGTAGGTATTGAAAATTCTTCCGCGGCAAAAAGGGAACCCCCATTTATCAATAAAACCGCCGGCCGCTCCCGCGTATTCAAATTTGGAACGGTCATAAAATGAACGGATCTTCGGCTGGCATGCGGCTACTGAAGGATCCTTGTCGAGCAACGCAATCATCGGCTCCAGCCATCCGGCAGTTACTTCCACATCTGAATTCAGCAGGACAAAATATTCCGCGTTCACCTGCTTCAGCGCGTCGTTGTATCCTTTTGCAAATCCACCGTTGACTTTATTTTGAATTATTCTGACAGCCGGGAAATTAGAACGGAGCCAGGAAACTGAATCATCTGTTGATGCGTTGTCCGCCACAATAACTTCCGCCCACGATGGACAATTGCTGATCACACCTGGAAGAAACTGTTGCAGGAAATTTTTGCCGTTCCAGTTCAGTATGACGACAGCAACTTTTTTCATGAGGGAGAAGGGAGGGTAGAGGGAGGTGGGAAAAAATTCTGGTTAACCGCAATTTTTTTTCTTCATTTCATTCACTTCAGGTCCGTAGAGTTTGCGAAAACCATAACGGAGCGCTTCTTCAAATGCGGCGCAGGCCTTTTCCTTCTCACCCATTTCGAGATAGATCAGCCCCAGATTCCTGTGTGCATAGGAATTCTCCGGGAACAATTTTATCGATTTTTGCACATCGCGCAATGCACCTTTCGTATCTCCGGTCTTCAACTTGCAATAGGCGCGGTTGCTGTAAGGGAAGGCGGAATTCGGATCAAGCCGGATGCAACGATCGAAATAGGGAATCGCTTTCTGGTACTCGCCCATTTCGGAATACGTAAATCCAATATTGGAATTCACCATTACGTGGTTAGTATCCTGAGCCAGTGCTTTGGTGAGGAGCATAATTGCCTCAGGTGAGCGGTCAATGTCATTCAGGAGATTTCCGTAATTGACGAGCACAGCAAAATTCAATGAATCAAGCGCCAGCGCTTCGACATACATTTTCAGAGCCCTTGCGGTGTCGCCCAAAAAAACAAGGATAGGCGCATATTCTGCCATTATGGTTGCACTGTCGACTCTGCCCCTGGTTAATGCCAGCGCCTTCAGGTAATCTTTTTCAGATTTGGCAAATTCCATTAAAGCATAATAAACGGTGGCTCGGTTATGCCAGTATTTTACCGAATCCGGCGCCAACTTTATGGCCCAGTTGAGATCCCCGAGCGAGCCCTGCCCGTCGCCAAGCTGGTAATTGCATTCAGCGCGTAGGTAAAAATATTCCGGATTATTGATTTCCTTTTCAATGCAGGAACTCAGGAATTTTTTGGCGCCTTTAAAATTATTCTTGTCCATCATTTCTTTCGCGCGCTTAATATTTTCTGCAGGTGTTTGCGCGATTAAAAAAACCGGAAATAACAGAAGAACAACAAGGAATCGAAGTTGCATGGGGTTTATAGTTTAACGGATGAATTGCTTGATTAAAAATGTTCGAATTTCGAGATATCCGAATTTTTCAAATGCCCTGTGACTGCCAAATTTAATGAATCTATTGTCGGCAATGCTTTTGTTGCAATTGAAGCACCTCATTACCATACAATTTAGTGAATCCGCGTTCCAGGGAAGCAGAAAAAGCCGCACATGCATTAATAGGGTCTCCTTGGGCGAGATAAATCATTCCAAGATTTCTCCAGGCATAAGAATTTCTCGCATACTTTCTCAGTGAATGTTCAACATCCCTTAAAGCACCTAAAGTATCACCGAGCATTAGCTTGCAATAGCCTCTGTTACTATAATTGAATGGGTGATCAGGATCAATAAGAATACATTTTTCAAAATAACTCATCGCTTTTTGATAATCTCCAATACATGTATTAGTATATCCAAGATTGCTCCAGACAAAAATACTCGTTGAATCCAAATTCAGCGCAGTATTTAGATATTTTAAAGCCCGTTCAAATTCACCTGTAGCGACCAGTAAAATTGAATAGTGCACATATGCTTCAGCAGATGCGGAATCAAGATTTATGGCCCGATGAAATTGCTGAATTGCCAATGCCGTGTCGCCCAAATGTAAGTTAGTCATTCCGAGATGTGCAATTATGGATGCGCTGTCGCTGGCAGTCTTATAAAGTGATAGTGCCTGTTCGTAATCTGATTTCGATTTTGAGAATTCCAGTATAATGTAAAAAGATGCTGCTCGTTCAAAATAATATTTAGCCGAATCAGGTGCAAACTCAATGGCGTGTGAATAACTGATTATTGCCACTTCCTCTGCGTCAAGCATAGCATAACATTTTCCTCTCAGAAAGTGATATTCTCCAAACTGGCCGTTTCGAGCGATACATCCAGATAGGAATTGCAATGCAGATTCCCATTTTCTTTCGTTCATGAGTTCGTTTGCCATTCGCAAGTTATCATCTCGGGTTTGTGCGTTAACACAAATTCCAGATAATAATATGGCCATTATCAACAGAAACCTCATTAGGCGAAACTCATTTATTAAAAATATAAAAGAAAAGGGAGGACAGAACTCAATATTTTATGAGACCACATCCTAATGTGGATTCACATACCAGTCGTCTGAATTTCCACCGTATTGCGGCGATGGTTTCGTATTGTCAAGATTAGGATTGGAACGGTCACGTTTGGTAAGACGTATTTTCCAGGAGTCGTCTCGTACTTCACCACGCGCGTCGGAATGGATGAGCTCGTAATTGTTTGTGACAAGATCGAAATCGGCAAAAACGAATTTTTTATTGGTCTGCGTGGTATTTTCCGGCTGGTTCACACCCGTTGCATATTTGCGTCCACGGATAGTATAATATTGCCAGATCTCGTAAGGGTAGGAGCTCGGCTCGTTGGCGACCGTCACGCGCTGGTCGGGTGGACCGTATTGCAGGTAAACGCGGCCGCGATCGGTTTCGTAACCTTTCAGGATCTGCGTTCCGAATTCCGCGTTCACTTTTATCACTTCAGCCCTGTACACCAGCCATTCGCCCTCGGGTTGTTGCTCATTACGCGTCAGCCAGAAGTTGTAAAGGTATTGCTGCATTAAGCGGACATCGCCTGCCTTGATCCTGTTCTCGGCAAATTCCGCTTCGGCGGAGGTGCTGATCGGTCGCAGCGAGCGAATATATTCTTTCAGCGTATCTGCATTTGTGATCCTTCCGGCAAACGTGTTTGAAATATCTACCGATCCAATATCGTCCAGCTGGTGAGTTATGCCCGGATTAAACCTTTCAATCGTTGTCTTGCGGATTGCAAGCAAACGGTTGGCGGCGTTGCGCACTTCAACCACCAGGTTATAGGAGCCCGTTGGAAGTGTGGCGATATTAAAACCATACAAGATTGAATTCACCGGCTGAGGTGTGAGCTTGACAAACGCATTAAAATCTGACATACGTACATGCGTCGCGGCCGATTCAAGGTAATAAAACACAATGAACTTTTCCGCTGGTTTCAAGTGCTTCGGCGTATTGTAGATTTCCCCATAGAACTGAAGGGCATTCAGATTTTCGGGGTAAAAAGAAGAAACGTACGGGACCAGATCGTAACCGCTTTTTGAAAGCTGCGAAGTGGTCGTGGAAGGCACATAAGATTCAAGAAGTTCAATATGTGAAAGTGCAACGCTGTCCGGTTCGATGTCAACCATTACGTCACGCCAGTTGGTGATAGCCCGTTTCGGATTCCGGTTCAAATCCGTCAGCGTGATCATCATGCTGTAATAACCGTTGGAAAGCGGGATCCGCTGCAGGTCCAGGAAGTTAACCGGCTTTGTGGTATCGTCAATTTCAGGGCTGTTGAGCACGTAACGTTTGGCAGCCCTGATGGAATCCGCCGAGGTGAACGTCATCAGCACATCAACGGACGCCTGGTATTTTCCTTTTTTATTTTTTTGATAAACGATTGAATTGCCAATGACAGACAGGTACGTTTCCACATAAGTTTTGCCTTCCGGAACGCTGAAAACACTCCAGGTTAAATTGGCTGTGATTTCCCGGGCATGCAACTGGCTCAAGCTGAAGGAAACGAGAAAAAGAAGGAAGATTTTTTTCATGCGTGGAACTCTTCAAAGATACAAAGATTCGATGTGCTGATTCACGCGGATGCCGGTGTGCTGATGTGGCTATACAACAGGCTGGAATGGCGGAATAAGTGGTTACAATCTAACCTTAATTCCTGCGTTAAAAACTATGCCATCCAGCGGCGACCAGACTTCTGTGTACTGCGGAGTTCCAAATGGCGCGGAAACGAGACTGTCGAAGTTGGTTTGCCGTACGTTTGTAAAATTCTCTACGTTACCAAAGAGAACAAAATTCCGTATGGTTCTTTCACAGACAAATCCGAAGGTCCAGTATTCCGGTGTGCGTGTTCCATTCGACAGCAGCTGGCTGCTTTTGTATTCGTAATCAGCGCCGATACGCCATTTCCCAGGCAACGCGTAAAGCAGGTCGCCTTTCAGGCTATGTTTAGGCGTGAGTGTAAATTCCTGCGATACGCCTGAAAAAGTATTTGTAACATTCGTAAATGTATAACCGGCAAACAAAACAAAATCGTAAAAACCAAGCTTGAAAAATGTTTCGAGCCCCTGGCTTATTGTATTTCCATTTGCATTCATGAATTCAATGGCATTATAGACTGTAGGGGAAGAAACAGGCACCAGCGGATTCTTCAGGTGCGTGAAAAAAAACATTTGGTTAATATGCAGGAAAACATTTTTCCCCAATGGTGTTTTAAAACCAACGTCCGCGCTGGCGCCATACGATTCCTCCGCCTCAACGGGGCGAATGGTAATGGGCAAAATATTCCGGTAACCGTGCAATTCTGATTCCTGGTTAAAAATGGTCGGGTTCCGGTAGCCAAGTCCTCCTCCGATGCGGGAGGTAAGTTTATCTGTCCATTTAAAAAGCGTGAATAGCCGTGGCAGCACGAAAAGTTTGTCATCCAAAACATAGTCTGCGCGTAGGCCTGCCTCGATCGCCACTTTTTTCCCGAGGTCGCGGGTATATTGTGCGAACGCTCCGGCTGTCCATATTTTTTCATCACGCCGAAACCAGGTGGTGTAGCGCGTCTCGTGAAATTCATCGATGTAAAAATTCAATCCGGTGACAAAAACGGCCGTAGTTTTCCGGTTTGTAAATGCAATTTCGGAAAACGAGGAATACTGGTGCCCGCCAAAAAGGTATTCCGGCTCGAAAGGGGCGTAGCTTAAAGCCAGCTTTCTGTAAAAATAATTGTAGCTGTTCCGCACAGCTATCGAATTGGTTTCAGAAAATCGGTGGTCGAACTTTAGCTGCGTTGTGATCCGGTTCACATCATTCCGTTCACGGTAATAATGCAAATACCACGGGTTATTATTCTTCAGCAAAAAAATGTCACCACCGGTGCGGGTTTCCGTTGTAAATGTTGCGCCTGCTGTCAACTTTGTGCGCTCATTAATAAAGAAGAACAGTTTCGGGTTGAAATTGTATTTGGTAAGCTCCGGCAGATCGGTGAAACCGTCTTTATCTGCGTCGAAATACCGGTGAGCATTGCGTTGCGCAAGAATGGTCAGTCCTATTTTATTGATTCGCCTCGAAGCAAAAACATTCACATCGAACGCGCCGATATGCGAAGCATTGATATGAAATAAGTTTTCTTCCGGTACCGGTTCTTTTGAAACCAGGTTGATCACTCCGGAGATAGCGCCGCCGCCGTAGAGTGTGGAGGCCGAACCTTTGATATATTCTACCTGCCGTAAATCGAGCGGCGGAATCTGCATGATGCTAAGGCTTCCCGAAAATCCGCCGTACAGGGGAAAACCATCTTTCAGAATTTGCGCATAACGCCCGTCCAGTCCCTGGATGCGTACGTTTGCG
>DATDOQ010000329.1:0-2458 GCA_035293205.1 Bacteroidia bacterium | reverse complement strand
GTTTTAATGGGAAAATGGGAGAATGGGAGAATCCTCCTGCGCTACGCTTCGGCGGACAAGTGGGGAGAATGTGATTAATGGGAAAATGAGCAATGCTGAGGAATTTGCAATAAGCAATGATCAATAAGTCAATTAAGCAATAATTGCAATAGGCAATGTTACAAAAAGCAATAAACAAATTGTAAATCGTAATTCGTAAATCGTAATTCGTAAATCGTAAATTTCAAATGGGAAAATAGGAGTAATCCTCCTACGTCCTTCGGCAACCCTTCGACAAGCTCAGGATTCGCTCAGGACTTCGGCGGACAAGTGGGAAAAACAAAAATTGGGCAAAGGCAATTTGAAAATTTTTTAATCTAATTCATAATTCGTATTTCGCACTATTTCGTAGAATTCGTATTTCGTACTTTATTTCCGAAGCGTCAGATCACACCCATCTCTATTAGCTGCACGACTTCTTCAATCTTCGCATCATCGCCGACCGCATCATATTCTGATTTCAGGTTGTTTCCAAATACAAACGCGACGCTCTGCCACATGAAGGCGGAAAAAGTGCCGCGGCGCTCTTTGATGATTTGGTAAGTGGTGGAACCGGTTTCGCGGTCGAGCAGCTTGATAAGGATCTTTCCCTGTGAAAATGTAAGCTGACGCATGTCGGTTTCAAATTGTTTCACCAACTCGTCTTCGCATTTTTCAATAAAGTCTTTCCGCGCTCTTTCTCCTTTGATATAAACCAGCTGCGTATCCCACTCGGCCAGCTTCATGCGCGCGAGCACGGCATACGGATACGCTTTTTTCACATCTCTTTTCAGCTTGTCCCATTTTGCTTTTTCACGCGAGCCGCTGAATTTCTTTTCAGCAACTATGATGCAGGTGTACATGGCGATATGCACAGTGGTGTCGCCTGTTGAATCCACGATGGTCGAAACACGGTCACGCGGATATTCGGAGATATCGCCGACAAATAATTCCTGTGAACGAAGCTTGGGGGCTGCGAGCAGGAATAGCAATATAAATAGCGCGTTTTTCATGAATAGCCTGATAATCCACAAATTATGCCAGGCTGAAGGGGGTTGAAATTTAATTGAAACCAGTCTCTTATCAAAAGCATAACGCCATGATCCTATTGAAAGTTACGACGTTTTACTCAGAAATATTGTTAACTCTCATAAATGACTGTTCAGGCCTGATCTTTTGACAAACGGTTGGTTTTCCATGCTGAAACTGCGCTGCCATTTTCAACCGTTGTATTCAATGATAATCGCTGCCCGGAAAGCCAGGCTGCTCCAAGGATTGATGCGATTTCCTGTTCCTCCCCGCGGACAGCAAAAAGTTTATCGGGCGTAAAATATTTTGCAATGAAATGAGTATCGAAATTTCCTGATGTAAAGGCCTGGTGTTCAAGGACGAACCTACAGAATGGCAAAGTGGTTTCTACGCCGCTGATCCGGTATTCCGCGATCGCGCGCAGCATTCGCTCAATGGCTTCCTGCCGGTCCTTCCCCCAGGTAACAAGCTTGGCGATCATCGGATCATAATAGATCGGTATTTCCATTCCTTCTTCAAATCCATCATCCACGCGAACGCCGTTTCCCTGCGGACGACGATAAGTTTCAAGACGCCCGATATCCGGGAGAAAGTTGTTTGCGGGATCTTCCGCATACACGCGCACTTCAAGTGAATGACCGTGAATCTGAAGGTCCTCCTGCCGGAATGATAATTTTTCACCGCGCGCCACTTTTATCTGCTCCTTTACCAGATCGATGCCGGTGATCATTTCTGTAACCGGGTGCTCAACCTGCAAGCGCGTGTTCATTTCGAGGAAATAAAAATTCCTGTTTTCATCGAAAAGAAATTCGACCGTTCCGGCTCCTACATAATCGCAGGCGCGCGCCACATCAACTGCGCATTTTCCCATTTGCGCGCGGATTTCCGGCGTAAGCACGGCAGAGGGCGCTTCCTCGATTACTTTCTGATGCCGTCGTTGAATGGAACATTCGCGTTCGAAAAGGAAAACAATATTTCCATGTGTATCCGCCAAAACCTGTATCTCGATGTGTCGCGGACCAGCAACATATTTTTCAATAAAAACAGAACCATCACCGAACGCGGAAGTCGCTTCACTCACCGCCAGCTTCATCTGTTCTTCGAAATGCCCGATGTTCTCAACGATCCGCATTCCTTTTCCACCGCCACCTGCGCTCGCTTTGATCAGCAACGGAAATCCGGTTGCCAGCGCGATCTTTTTCCCTTCCTCCACATTCCGGATAGCGCCTTCGGAACCAGGGACCATCGGGATCTTGTATTTTTTTGCCGCCGCCTTTGCGGAGAGCTTATCACCCATCATTTCCATTGCTTCCGGCGAAGGACCAATAAAAGTTATTCCGGCTTTTTTCACCTTGGCAGCGAAACCCGGATTTTCGGAGAGAAATCCATAACCGGGATGAATGCCGTCAAC
>DATDOQ010000328.1:0-5438 GCA_035293205.1 Bacteroidia bacterium | reverse complement strand
ATATTGACCGTCGTGTAGGAGAAAAGGAAAAACAATTTAACGCATCGACCAGCTTTGCTGAAAAAGATCGTTTGCAGAATGAGATTTCTGTTTTGAAAATTTCTTCCGCTGATAAAAAGCAAAAAGCAAAAGACAGTCTGGCCGCGGCGAAAAAAGCGCAGGAGCAGCCCATTACCAGCAGTGTCACTACCGAAACAAAGCTGGCGGGAATAAATGATCATTATGCAAATGCTTTGAAATCCACCGATGCGATCGCCGATCCGGTGGAACGTGAGAACACCAAAGCTGTTATTTACCGTGAATGGTCCGGGGAAACGAACACGCTTCTTGAGAAGAAAAAACTGGAGCTGGCAAGTGCAACAAGCCAGTCAGAAAAGGATAAGATCAACCAGGATATTGGCATGCTGACACGCGCCGCGGATGAAAAAAAGCAACAGGCTGACCAAAGCACCGCTTCTTCAATTGCCGCCCGCCAAACTGAACCGCTTGCGGCGGGTGACAATGCGGATGAACGTTTCGCGCGCGATCTGGTTTTACTTGAAGCAATCGCCGATGAGGTGGAAAGGGAAAGCGCAAAGGCAAAATTATTTACTGACTGGGCTGCGGATATTGACCGCCGCATTATTGAAAAAGACAATCAGTATAATGCCTCGGCTAATTTCCCTGAAAAAGAAAAATTGCAAGATGAGATTTACGATTTGAAAATTTCTTCTGCTGACAAAAAGAAAAAAGCAAGAGAAAGTCTGGCCGCCGCCAATAGGGCAGGGGAACAGCCGGTTGCCGGCAACAGCTTCGACCTGCATTTTCAGCGACAATTGAACCGGATTGAAGCGCAGCCGGAAACAGCTGAACGCGAAAACGCGCGCGCAGATCTCTACTCAGCCTGGGCTGATTCGCTCGATGCGCAGGCGGCTAATCAGGAGAAACAGCTCGCCGGTACACGTAACAAGACGCAGAAGGAACAGTTGAATAAGACGATCGCGCAAACCCGCGCGAAAGCTGAGCATAAGCGGGCCCAGGCCGCTAATGCAAAAAATAACGCGCTTGCGATTGCAGAAAGGCTAAAAGCGGAAAGTATGAAGCCCACCGAAGAACTTGCATACACGGCGCCAGGAACCGCAGCTGCACAGGAAAAAAATCAACAATTGCTGAAACAGGCAGATGCCGCGCGCAATCGCCAGGATTCCCTGACACGTCTGGCTTCTGCCGCGCAGGGACCGGAACGAACCCAATTGCTTGTGAAGGCAACTGACGCGCAACGCGAAGCCTGGAATAAGGAAATGGAAGCGTCTTCCGCAATTGGCACAGCCAACATGGCGCAGTTTATTGCCAACAAGAAAATGCTCGACGCTTTTGCTGCAGCTGCCGCGACCAGCAACGACCCGGCTATTGCTACGGCAGAGTTGCTTGCACTGGAAGCGGAAGAATTGTTTGCCACTGCCCAGCGCCTGCGCGAATCTTCGAAAACGGCGGGTGATAATTATTACCTGCGGCGCGAAAATCTGAAGAATGCTGAGGCAAATGAGCTGCAGGCTTTAAAACAACAACAGGATGCATTGGCGCGGTATGAAAAAACAGAGCTCGTGCCGGTTGCTACCGGAATTTCAATTCGTGTAACGGAAGGTAGTGTAATTGCACAACCAGCGGTGGATCCCTCGACCGGAACAGCTTTCACGCCCGAGAAAAAGCTTGAAATACGAAAAGATGCAACCTACCGGGAATATCTGACCGATGACAGGAATGCAGTTGAAGCGGAGAAGCGCGCAGCTGAATTAAAGACCCAATACGATAGCTTCCAGCAAAAAGCGAAAAGCGAATCGGATGTTTCCATGCAGCTAACCTTTGCTGCGGCCGGGGAAACGGATCCGGCGAAAAAACGGGATTTGTTCAACCAATCTGAAAAACGCAATGAAGCGGCAAAAGCAAACATTGCCAGCCGTGACTCCATCGATAAGCTGCTGCCGGCCGCTGAACGCGAAGCAAAAGAAAAACGCGCGTCCGCCGACAGGGTTCTTGCAAATCTGGATGAACAGGAAGCCGGTCAAATGCGAAGTCTCGCTGCCGAAGATAATCAGTCACGGATAACTACCGGCGGGATTGCTACTGGCCCGGTTGCTACTAGTGCGATAGCTACCTCACCTGGCCAACCACGTAGTACGATAACACAACCTGCAACTGGCTCGTCTCCCGGGACCGCAACAACTGGAATGCCAATTCCAACAGGCGAGTCCGTTACCCAACATCTTTCCCCGGGTGAAACGTTCCGTTTTGTTTCGACGGAAACAACGCCGGTAATCCAGCCAAATCCAACTTTGCCCGCTGGTGTAGTTTTCAAAGTGCAGATCGGCGCATTCCGCAGCCAGATTTCGCCAGAAGCTTTCAAGGGCATAGAGCCACTGACAAGCGAATTGACACAAACCGGATTGACGCGATATACGGCTGGGTTGTTTACGGATCTGGGCCATGCCGGCGCGGCAAGAAATGAGATCCGTGCGCGGGGTTACAGTGACGCGTTTGTTGTAGCATTTTACAACGGCAACCGGATTTCCGTTGCAGAAGCGCGGCGCATCTCGGGCATCGAATCTACAGCAGCAACTCCAATAGCGGCCGGCGTTCCGGTGGGCGTTCCGGCAAACATTCCAGCTGGCACACCAACGCAAACCTCACCAGAAGACAGCGGACCAGTAGCTGTGGCGACTGAAGTAAATACAGTCGGCGGTTTGTTTTACACCGTGCAGGTAGGCGTTTATTCGAGACCGGTCAGCGCGTCGCGGTTATTAAACCTGACCGGATTATTTTTAGAGCGAACGACAAGCGGGAACTACCGTTATTCAGCTGGGAAATACAGCTCCGTTGCAGCGGCCTCGATTGCGAAAAATACAATTGTCACAGCAGGAATTTCTGACGCCTTTGTAACTGCGTATTATAATGGCGAGCGGATAACACTTGAAAGAGCCCGCGCGCTGGAAACTTCCGGCACAGTTCCGGTTCCAACCGAAATTCCTGCGGTCATTGGCACAAACGGAATTATTCAGCCGCAGCCCGCGCCTTCGAATCCGCAGCCATCCGGTTCATCGCAACCAATGCCATCACGCGCATTTGTGCTGCCTGTTGCCGACACCGGGCTGGTGTTTTCTGTGCAACTAGGCGCTTTCAGCCAGGAAGTTCCGCTGGAGGTGGCGAATAAATTCCTGCTGCTCGCCAGCCGCGGCGTGAAAATTTATGTCGATCCGGTTAGCAACTTCACGATCTACCAGGTGGGTGAATTTGCGCGCTATGAAGAAGCAGTCGCCCTGCGTAATGAAGCTGTTGAAAAAGGAATCGCGGACGCCTTCATTGTTGCATGGAAAAACGGCAAAAAAATCCCGATGGAAGAGGCACTTGGGAGATAATTGCAATTTTTGATTGTTAAAAAGTCTCAAAATTTTACACCTTTTTCATTCTAACGCCCTTGGAAATTGATTCTTGCAACAGCATCATCTTAAGTGGAAAAACCCTGCATAAAATGATTTTTTTTATGCGTATTTTTAATGGAAATTAACCCTCCAGATGTTACGAAATAACCGCCAAACCGAGCTTGAGGAACTCGTCCTCACAGAAGAAGAAGTAATCGACATCAAAAACCTGATCATCTACAATGATGATTTTAACACATTCGATTTTGTGATCGATACCCTGATTGAAGTCTGCAAACATAATCCCGAGCAGGCAGAACAATGCACTTTCATCATTCACTACAAAGGCAAATGTGGCGTCAAACGTGGAACGGCACAGGAATTGCAACCTGTGTGCGATACCCTCCTTGAGCGGGGGCTTTCTGCGAAAATTGAATAAATACATTTGCCATGAATACGACTGAAAAAAGTAAAGCCGGGTCCCGCCTCCATCAGATGAAGCGCCCGGCTTTCGCCTTTATAACCTTTCTTGTAATAATTTCCTGGTCCTGCCAGCGCGTGCCCATTACCGGTCGCCGGCAATTCGCCTTTGTTCCTGAATCAGAGCTGCATGCCATGAGTGTGACGGAATACAACAAATTTCTGAGTACGCATGTTGTGCTGGGCACAACCGATTCGAATGCCCTAATGATTAAACGTACCGGCACAAAAATTTCTGAAGGTATTACGACTTATATGAAAACACATGGGCAGGCAAAACGTGTTGCCGGCTACAACTGGCAATTCAATCTTGTCCAGGATAACACAGTGAATGCCTGGTGTATGCCTGGAGGAAAGGTTGTTTTTTATACAGGCATACTTCCGCTTACGCAGGATGAAAACGGCGTTTCAGTGGTGATGGGTCATGAAATTGCGCATGCTATCGCGCGGCACGGCAACGAACGCATCAGCCAGCAGCTGGCTATCCAGATGGGTGGACTTGCTCTATCTGTTGCGCTTTCGCAAAAGCCGGAGCAGACGCAGCAGATTTTCCTTCAGGCTTATGGTGTAAGCACAACACTTGGCGCGCTGGCTTATTCGCGCAAACATGAAAGCGAAGCCGATAAGCTCGGGCTGATCTTTATGGCGCTGGCAGGTTATGATCCGAATCACGCCGTTCCTTTCTGGCAACGCATGGCTTCGAGAGCCGGCGCGGACGGACCGCCAGTTTTTCTCAGAACACATCCGAGCAATGAGCAGCGTATCAAAGACATTAAGGCTTATATCCCGACCGCAATGAAATATTACAACAAGGGAACGAATAATACACGCGGAACCTCACCAAGGATCAGTCGTCCCGGCGAAACTACGACTAAGCCTTCGGGGAAGTAGTGCATTTGCAATATGCAAATGCTGATATGAAAAAAACCATTTGGGCCGGAAATTTTCCGGCCCAAATGGTTTTTTATTTCTTCAATCTAGGATCTAGCGCATCCCTCAATCCTTCACCGATCAGGTTATAAACGGTGACGGTGATGAAGATTGCGAGGCCGGGATAAATGATCATCCACCATGCTTCGAAACGTTCTCTTCCCTGGTAAAGCAGTTTTCCCCATGTGACCATATCTTTTGGAACACCGATGCCAAGGAAGGACAGGCTCGACTCGATCAGGATGGCGGCTGCGATTCCAAATGCGATGGAGACCAGCGATGGCGCCATTCCGTTGATGAGGGCATGACGGAAAATAATCCGCTTTTCAGAAAATCCCATCGACTCCGCTGCTTGTATGTAATCCATCTGGCGGATCTTCAGGAATTCGGCGCGCGTAAAACGGGCAATGCCCGTCCATGAGGTGAGCCCGATGATCACCATCACGTAAATGATCGATTCTTCTTTTACCAGCGCGGCTAACGATATGATGAGGATCAGCGTTGGGATCGAATTCAAAATCTCAATTCCGCGGGAAATAATGGAATCAACCGGAACAGGAACAATTTTCCCGCCGCGTGAAAGCACCTTTCCCAAAAATGCAAATGCAAAAATCACAGCTGCAAAAATAAGCA
>DATDOQ010000327.1:0-3479 GCA_035293205.1 Bacteroidia bacterium | reverse complement strand
AGCGTGATACTTGGAGATGGAACAGGCAGCTTCGGCCCGCCGCTGAATTTGTTTGTGACAGGTGGTGGTTGTTTACGCATCTGCACGTCCGATTTTAATGATGACGGAAATACTGATCTCGCTTTTGCAAATGGAACACTCAACAGCGTATCGGTTATGCTGGGCGATGGCGGCGGGAATTTTCAAATTGACACGACCATACCGGTCACCGGGAGTAATTATTCCATTATTGCCGACGATCTGAATGGAGATGGAAATATAGATATTGCAACACCGCTCGGAAATGAATTCAGTCTCATTTTTGGCGACGGGAATGGTGGATTTTCTGCTCCTGTAAACCATCCTTATCCCGGCTATTACATGACCAGCGGTGATTTTAATAATGACGGGATGAAAGATTTAGCGGTTTCCAACCAGATTCCTGATTGTGTGCAAATCCTGATAGGAATAGGTAATGGAAATTTCGGGTTTCCGATGAGCTACCCGGTTGGCGGATCGCCTTATGGAATTACCTGCTCGGATTTTAACGCGGATGGGAAAACGGATATCGCCATAGCAGGCGGTGATAATAACCTTGTTTCCGTTTTAATGAATGCAGGTAACGGAAGTTTTCAACAGGCTTTGTCATTTCCAACAGATACCAACCATACCGTTTCAATTACCTGCGCAGATTTTAATAATGACGGCATGCCTGATATTGCCACAGGCAGCCATCATATAAGCATTTCTGTTTTGCTTAATTGCGACGCGGTAGGTATCAGCATGGCGGTTTCAACTTTTACTGTCGCTGCTTATCCCAACCCCACAAGCGGAAAACTCATTATTTCAACTTCATTTGCATCCGGTGAACTCAGGATCTATGACGCAAACGGCAAGCATGTTTTATCAACTGCCATTAAAAGCGAAGACACACAACTTGATCTGAACGGCTACAGGAGCGGTTGTTATCTTCTTCAGCTCGAAAATGAAGGCATTTATTACAGCAAAATAATTAGTGTGGAATAATTACCCGGTATAAGATTCCTGCCTGTTAATTGGATTTTCTGCTTAATGATTCCAACTTTGTGGAAAATCTAATCATATGAAAACACAAATCTTCGTTAACCTGCCTGTTAAGGATCTTGACAGGTCAGTTGAATTCTTCACCAGGCTTGGATTTTCATTTAATCCACAGTTCACCGATCAGAATGCGACCTGCATGATCGTGAGCGATACTATTTTTGTAATGCTCCTTGTTGAGCCGTTTTTCAAAACTTTCATCAAAAAAGAAATTGCCGACGCCAAAAAGACAACGGAAGTTTTGATCACTTTATCGGTGGAAAATCGCGGTAGGGTGGATGAGCAAGTGAAAAAAGCTAAAGCTGCCGGAGCAACTATACCAAATGAACCACAGGATCATGGTTGGATGTACAGTCACGGATTCCAGGACCTCGACGGGCATATCTGGGAAATGGTTTATATGGATATGGAAGCATTGAAAAACCAGAACGCCGCGGAATTCGCAAAACAGAAATGAAAGCGGCATTCGTTTAAAACGTAAAAACTGAATTCATGGCAACCATTGCACCCTGCCTTACTTTTCCGGGCAATTGCGATGAGGCGTTTTACTTTTACAAGAAAAAGTAAGCTGTCGCTACATGTATATATCCTCCTGCTGAGCCGGGGGATTTTTTTGCGCCGTTCCAACCATATCCTTCACTACATTTGCTTATATGATCAAAGAAGCAAACCTCACCATCATGGTGAAAGACCTGGACCGTTCCATTTCTTTTTACCAGTCGATCGGATTTTCCCTGAAGCAACGCTGGACCGATCATTACGCGCTGCTTGCTGTTCCCGGCATACTGCTTGGATTGCACCCGGCAAATGGAAAACATGAACAGGGTTCCGGCAATACTTCCATTGGTCTCACCACGCACGATGTGAAGGCCGCCAAAGCCCTGCTCATGCGACTCAGCATTGAAGTGCAGTCAAGACAGGAAGAAGCCGGAGAGTTCCTGCATTTTAATGACCCTGATGGTACACAGCTTTATTTTATAAAGCCGAAATGGCAGGGCTGATAATTTTACCGTTGCAAAAATTCCAAAAGATTCCGGCAAATAAATCTCAAACGGTGAAGCTTTGCCACCAGGCAGCTAAATAACCGTACCCCTATTCCTGCAATCCACCGAACACTGCTGTCTTTCCATCGACAGACGGCCATTTTTGTGCCAGAATTTGAGGAACTTTCCACTAAGGAAAGCTATATATGAACGATCTACTCAGACATATGATTCAATTCTCGCTGCTCTATGGCACACGGGATAAAAAAAGGTTTTACAATTTCGCTGATGAATGGCTTGAACCCTATCAGCTCGATGATAAAACAAAAAATGAGCTCGTCTCATTTGTTTATGAATTTCTGACCGACCTGGGCGAACAAATGAGCAGAACAAATGTGATTACGACCGGAATTAAAAATGGTGTTCAAAGCCTGGAATTCAAGATCAATGAGCTGAACCAAAAGCTGGATGATTTAAGCAACAGGATGCCTGAAACATACTAAGCAATGTTCTTCAGAAATATCAGGCTCTCCTACTTAAAGCTCCTCCGGGTTTTAGAAATTATCTGGCTGGTTTTAACCAATGTCATCAGCGATTGGTTCACTGACACGCGCATTTACCGGCTGTTCCGCCGCGCAAAAAGCAAAGAGGAAGTGCACCGGCGTTCCACCCAGGCGCGCATCCGCGCAATGATTGAAGACCTGGGTCCTACATTCGTAAAATTCGGGCAGATCCTCGCCGACCGTCCTGACCTTGTTTCAGAGAAGCTGCGCCGGGAATTGAAAAAATTGCAGGCAGCCGCGCGGCCATTTGACAATGATATCGCGATGCAGCTGGTGGAAGAAGAGCTTGGCGGGCCGATCGATGTTTTTTTTGAAAGTTTTCACCCCACGTGCATTGCATCCGCTTCGATCGGGCAGGTTTATACAGGTATTCTGCGCAGCGGTGAGTCGGTTGTGATAAAGATCCAGCGCCCCGGCATTTATTCAAAAATTAAAATTGACCTCATACTCATGAAGGTGCTTGCTTCAAAGCTCGCGCGCGCTTACCCGGAACTGGCATCTTTGAACATCCTGTCATTTGTTGATGAGTTTGGCGAGCTCGTGATGAAGGAGATGAACTATCATCATGAAGCCAATAATATTCTTCGTTTTAAAGACCTGATGAAGGATGAACCTTCTTTTTATGCGCCAAAGGTTTACAACGAATTTACGACGAAGCGCATCCTGATCATGGAGAAGATCACCGGAATTGCGCCGGATGAAACCACAAAGCTCCTCGAGCAGGGTTATGATCTGAACCAGATCGCGCTGAACGGATGTAATATAATTCTGAAAATGATTTTGCGTCATGGCGTTTTTCACGCGGATCCCCACCCGGGAAATATTTTCATCCTGCCCGGCAACCGCATCTGTTTCATTGACTACGGCATGGTTT